>CAYOUW010000067.1:0-11383 GCA_964407235.1 uncultured Zetaproteobacteria bacterium
CCTGTGGAGTGTTCTTGTTGTCTGTGAGGACACTATGTCGAATATCCAGGGGAAGCCTTAACCTGCGCTATTGATGAATGATCCAGCTAGCTTCGCCAGTCTTCCGCCCGCAGGCAGGCGTAGCGCCGGAGCCTTTGCGGGGGTCTTATGGCCGGTAATGGCGGTGCCTGTGCATGGGGTTCAGGCCTTTTTCAAGGAATCCTTCGTCCTGCCTGTTTGAATTGAGTCCTTGCTGCAACCCCGCCCCCTTGCCAGCATGGCGGGTGTGAACATCGTCACATGGAATATAAACTCGCTGAACGTGCGCTTGCCGCATGTATTGCGCTATCTGCATGAACATTCGCCGGACATTCTGACCTTGCAGGAAACCAAGCTTCCAGACGAGAAATTTCCACAGGCAGAAATCGGGGCGGCGGACTACCAGGTCTGTTTTTCCGGACAGAAGACCTATAACGGCGTCGCTATCCTGAGTCGTGCTCCGGCAAAAAATATTATTGTCGACATCCCGGACTTTGATGATTCACAGCGCAGGCTTCTGGCTGCCACGGTGAATGACGTGCGCATCATTGATGTCTATATCCCTAACGGACAGGAAGTAGATTCGGAGAAGTACGAATACAAATTCCGCTGGCTTGCGGCCTTTGAGAGCTTTCTGAAGCAGGAACTGAAAACACATGACAAACTGATCGTGTCGGGTGATTTCAATATTGCACCTTCGGATATAGATATCCATAACCCAAAACGCTGGAAGGGGAAAATCATGTGTTCCGATGCCGAGCGGGAACAGTTTCAGGGTTTCCTGCGCTCGGGGCTGACGGATACAGTGCGCAGCCTGCATCCCGGAGAGGGCATGTACTCATGGTGGGATTATCGTTTGAATGCCTTCGGACGAGGCTGGGGTTTGCGCATCGATCATGTGCTGGCGACATCGGCAATGGAACCGGTATCCGCCGGCGTCCATGCCGATGAACGGGGCTTCGAGCGCCCCAGCGACCACGCACCGGTGTGGGTGGAATTTGCATGATTAGGCAAAGTCAGTCGCAAATCACCGTTACCTCCGGCGGACGGAGTATGATCGATATTACGCGACAGGTTTCAGAACACCTGGCGCAAACAGAAATCCAGACCGGCATGCTGCATCTGTTCGTGCGGCATACGAGCTGTTCGCTGCTGATTCAGGAAAATGCCGACCCTGCCGTACAAGCTGATCTGGAACGCTTCCTGTCCCGCCTTGTCCCGGATGGTGATCCGATTTTCCAGCACACAGATGAAGGGCCGGATGATATGCCCGCCCACGTTCGCGCCACGCTCACGGCCACCTCAATCAGCATCCCTGTCGGGCAAGGCAAACCGGCGCTGGGCATCTGGCAGGGAATTTATCTATATGAGCATCGGCGGCGCCCGTCCACAAGGAGGATTATTGTTCACATCATCGGGTGCTGACGCACGTCACATCATTGCCTGCAAAGCAGAGTTAATCTTCGCCTTGATACGTATCAAAGTTCATTCTTCTTTACCAATGCCGCTTTAGCTTTTAGCTTGGGCGAACTTGAATTTTAACTTTTAATCAGAACAGAGGAAGGACAGCTAGATGCTGCAGCGGCTTTTTGGCCTTTTTTCAAGAGATATCGCCATTGACCTGGGTACGGCGAATACCCTTATTTATGTCCGGGGCGAAGGCATCGTTCTGGATGAGCCTTCGGTCGTCGCCGTGCATGTCGGTGACGGGCGAAAAAACCGCCGGGTACTCGCCGTAGGCAGTGACGCCAAACGTATGCTGGGTCGGACGCCAGCCTCCATTCAGGCCATCCGCCCATTGAAAGACGGCGTTATCGCCGATTTTGTCATTACCGAAGAAATGCTTAAACAATTTATACGCAAGGTGCATCAGCGTAACTGGGGGTTGGCGCCGCGCATCGTGATTTGCGTGCCCTACGGCTCCACGCCGGTTGAGCGCAAGGCTATTCGCGATACAGGACTGACGGCGGGCGCCCGTGAGGTGTATCTGATTGAAGAACCGATGGCGGCCGCCATCGGCGCCGATCTTCCGGTCACCGAAGCATCAGGCTCCCTGGTGGTGGATATTGGCGGCGGCACCAGCGAGATTGCCGTTATCAGTTACGGTGGCATCGTCTACTCACGTTCGGTGCGCGTCGGCGGCGACAAAATGGACGAATCCATCATTAACCATTTGCGCCGCAAATACAGCCTGCTCATTGGTTCCGCGACGGCTGAAAGAATCAAAATCGAACTGGGCAGCGCCTATCCGCAGGAAGAGCGTCGGGAAATGGATGTCAAAGGCCGCGATCTTATCAATGGCGTGCCGAAGAGTTTATCGCTGGACGATTCCGAAATCCTCGAAGCCATTACTGAGCCGGTCAATGCCATTATCGAAGGTATCAAGGTTTGCCTGGAGCGCACGCCTCCGGAACTGGCCGCGGACATTGTCGACAAGGGGATCGTTCTCACCGGCGGCGGCGGCCTGCTGGCAGGGCTGGACCAGCTTTTGAGGGAGGAAACCGCCCTTCCCGTTACCGTCGCAGAGAATCCGTTGCATTGCGTCGTATTGGGATGCGGCCGGGTTCTGGAAGAACTGGACCGCATGCGGGACGTATTGTTCGAGGAATAACTCGTGCGTCATCGTTTCGTGACCCGGTGGTTGCGAATCCGTTTTTGGGCAGGAATCGCCGCCGGGCTCGTTGCATTATATACCCTCCAGCAATTACCCGTCGGGCAAAAAATAAATCTGTTCATTTCCCCTCTGGTCAGCGCTTTGCAGGCCCCTGCCTACTGGTGGCGGGACATCAATCTGTGGATGACCAAACAGCAACATCTTCAAAGCGAAAACCGGCGATTGCGGGAGGAAGTGCAACGTCAGGCCGGGGACAGGCAGGAACTGCGCTCCTTACGCGCTGAAAATACGCAATTGCGAAGCTTGCTGGGGTTAAAGGATATTCCCGGTTTCCACTGGCGCGCAGCCAGGGTGCTGGGCCGCAGCCCGGACAAAATGAGCCAGCGGCTACTGCTGCTCACGCAAGGTAACATCAGACAAGGCGATATCGTGGCCTCAAGCAAAGGTCTCGTTGGGCTGATCGACGCCGTCCGGAACCGGCACGCCGTGGTGCGCACGATTCTTGACGCATCTCTGACAGTCCCCGTTACCCTGCCCGAAAGCGGTCTGGCCGCACTGGTTCGCGGTCAGGGTGAAACGTTACGGGTGGAATTCGTCCCGTTTGAACATGCGCCCCCCAAAGCCAGCATCCTCGTGACCAGCGGGGCAGGGGGAGTATTCCCGCCGGGCATTCCCGTCGCCCGTATTACTCATATCCATGCCATTCCCGGCAGCATTTTCGCGGATGTGGATGCCGACCCGGTGGCCCATTGGCGGCGCGATGCCTGGCTCTCCATCGCTTCCCGGAATACGCCATGATTTCCCCCCTTCCTGTTCTTGTTGTCGCACTTTCTTTTGTAGGACTTGGGCTGAATCTGGCGTCCGGGGGCGCTCCCCAGCCCGATTGGGCGCTGGCTCTGCTGCTTGCTGCTCTTTTAGCCCGCCGCCATACCTGGCCATGGGTTTTGCCGGCTATGCTGGTTCACGATCTCGCCCTGTACTGGTCAGTCTGGGGCGTATTTCCCATGGCCTGTCTGTTGCCGTATTCGGTTACCCGTCTGGATAACAAACTCGGCGCGGGCGTGCCACAACGGCTGACTTTAATGATACTGCTGACCCTTCCCATGCTCTGGCATGGATCCGGCGTCGCCCAATGGCTGCTAACTCTGGCGCTTTGCATTCCTGTATGGCATCTGTTGGTACAAGTTTATGAACATCAATACGCCTGATGTTCGCAACCGCTTTGATCGGCGGTTGCTGTTTCTCCGCGTGATGGGCGCCGTCCTGATGTTGTTGCTGATCGGCCGCCTGATCGATCTGCAATGGTTTCAGTATAAAGGCCTGTTTCTGCAGGCGGAACAAAACAGAATCAGTGTGGTTCCAATCCTTCCCACGCGCGGTGAAATCGTGGACCGGAACGGGCGCGGATTGGCGGTCAACCATATTTCGTGGCAGCTCACGCTCATCCCCGAACGGGTGGAACATATCGATGCACTACTGGCGCATCTGCAACAAAGGCTCCACTGGGGAATCGCACGCGTGAAGCATCTTCGTTTCCGTATCCTCCATGCGCGAGCGGACCGGCCTGTTCTTCTGGCCGATAAGCTCACATGGAAACAGGCCGCACCGATTGCGGCGCACCTGCACACGCTTCCGGGCTTGAATGTTCGAGCCGGAACGAACCGCTTTTATCCTTATGGCGATCTTACGTCGCACCTGATCGGCTATCTGTCTCTGGCCGGTCCCCATGATGTCCGGACCGGTATTCTGCCAACGGAAAAAGTCGGAAGAAGCGGCGTCGAGCGCCTGTTTGAAGCACGCCTGCATGGGAAGCCCGGCGCGCAATACGAGGAAGTGGATGCCCATGGCAGGCGCATCAATGTATTTAAACGGAAGCCGCCACGCATGGGCGCCCAATTGCGCCTAAGTCTGGACGTGGATCTGCAACGGGCCGCCGCCAAAGCGTTGGGTGCGCGCACCGGCGCCGTCGTGGTTCTGGACGTACGCACGGGTGAAGTGCTGGTGCTGCTCAGTCAACCCGGCTTCGATCCCAACCTTTTCATTACAGGTCTGGAAGCCGAGCGGTGGAAAGCGTGGGTGAACGACAAGCAGCATCCACTGATTAATCGGGCGCTACAGGCAGCCTATCCGCCCGCTTCCACCTTCAAACTTCTGGTCGCTCTGGCCGGACTGCAACATCACGCGCCTCTGGCCACGGGATCAACACAATGCCCCGGCTATCTTCAACTGGCGGATCGCAAGCTGCATTGCTGGAAGAAACGGGGGCACGGATCTGTGAATCTGCACAAGGCTTTGGTGCAATCCTGTGACGTTTATTTCTATAAGCTGGGCGATCAACTGGGTATGAAGGCCATCCGTAATGAGGCCGAAACCTGGGGGTTCGGACAGCGTACGGGCATTCGTCTGATGCCGGAAGTCCCCGGCTTCATTCCCGGCGAGGTCAATCGGCAGGGCGGACGCACGCGCAAATGGTTCCGCGGCGAAACGATGATTACAGCCATCGGTCAGGGCGCTGTCACCACCACGCCCTTGCAACTGGCGCGTTTTGCCGCTGCGATTGCCAATGGCGGTAAATTATTGACCCCGCATTTACAGGCAGGTTTACCACCCAGTGTGGCGCGTCTCATTAATATCAAGCCTCAAGATCTCAATATCGTCCGCCAGGCAATGCGCGGCGTGGTTTCCGAACGGCACGGTACGGCGCATTATCCGCTTTCCGGCCTGCCGTGGCAGATAGCCGGAAAAACCGGCACGGCGCAGGTCATTGCCAAAGTGAGAAATGGCCGGCATCGGCCAGCCGGCAAGCAGCAATATCGATACAAGGATCATGCATGGTTTATGGGCTATGCCCCGTATGACCATCCACGTATTGCATTCGCTGTATTGGTCGAACATGGTGGTCACGGCGGCAGCGCCGCCGCACCCGTTGCCGCCGCCATCGTGCGTGCAATGGCGGCGGCTGAAGTAAAAACTGCCTTAGCCGGGGTCACCCATGAATGATGAATCGTCCGGATTAGTGAAGGCGCAAGAATGATTGCCATGATCAAACGTATGGATCCGGTACTACTGACGTGCCTGCTGTGTATGGCGGCCCTGGGTCTGACCACGCTTTATGCCGCGGTTCATCAGGGCGGGATCGGACTTTGGCAACGGCAGGTAATCTATTGGCTGTTGGGACTGGGGCTGTTTTTCGTCATTTGTTGCATCCCCCTGCGCATGACGGGCTTGTTTGCCTGGCCTGTCTATGCCCTCACCCTGGCGGCGCTGGCGCTGGTGCCCCTGCTTGGCGATATGCAAATGGGCGCGCGACGCTGGCTGAATCTCGGCATTATCCACTTTCAACCGTCGGAACTCATGAAATGGGCCCTGATGCTTGCATTGGCCCACTGGTTCGCCTCGCGCACGGCCGCATCACTGAAAGACCTTGGTATGGCGTTCGCTTTTATCCTTGTCCCTGCTGCATTCATTGTGCTGCAACCTGACCTGGGCACCACCCTGGTGCTGCTTGCCGCCGCGGCCATCATGTTGTTTGCCGCCGGTCTTCCCTGGCGCTGGGCTGCCTGCGGGCTTGCAGCCGTACTCGCCACTCTTCCCGTACTGTGGCGCAATATGCATGCTTACCAAAAGCAACGCGTACTGAGTTTTCTGGATCCGCAGTCTGACCCGTTGGGTGCCGGCTACCATGTCATCCAGTCCACTATTGCCATCGGTTCAGGCGGTATTTTCGGCAAGGGTTATCTTCATGGCACGCAGGCGCGCCTGCACTTCCTGCCCGAACAGCATACGGATTTTATCTTCGCCGTGTTGGCCGAAGAGGGAGGCCTGATCGTATCCGTGTTGCTGCTTCTGCTTTACGGCGTAATGATTTCACGTATACTCACCATTGCCGGACGCGCTTCCACGCGCTTTGGCGGTTTGACGTGCATCGGTGTGGCCATTATTTTCACCCTCTATGTCTGCATCAATATCGGCATGGTTACGGGTATCCTGCCGGTGGTCGGCGTGCCGTTGCCATTTATCAGCTACGGCGGTTCGGCACTGATTACCATGCTGGCGGCGCTCGCGCTGGTCATGCGCGTTGCCATCGAATCCAAAGGGTGCGTGTACTGGCAGCGGCCGGGCAGTCCGTTGGCCTGAGGCCTTCAGCGCTCATCAGAATTGCCCCGGTTTTACTCAAAAAACTGACCCATCAGAGCCTCTTGCAAAACTCCGGGAAATATTGTGCCACATAAGCAATATAATATGAATGGGTCGGCAGTCAGCGCCAGGACGCCGAACATCAGGTGACACATCACCTTGGCGTGGCCGCGCACCCGTATAAAGCGGCCGCCAAACTCATCCTTCAAACGGGCGTTGACCCGCTCGACCGCGCTGCGTTCATTATAGCGCAGGTCTTCAGCCCGTTGAAGATGGATGGTCGCCCACGCCTTGTCCTCCGCTGTTTGACAGCCGTGCGTTTGCTGCTGATTTCGCCAAATCATTGAGTCCGGGCGACTGTGTGGCGCTGTCCGGAGAACTGGGTGCGGGGAAGAGTGTGTTTGCGCGTGCGTTGATGCGTGCGCTGGGCGTGATCGATGAAGCAATGCCAAGCCCGACTTTTTCACTCATTCAGGAATATACCGGAAAGGCATGCAAGATCGCGCACATGGACTGGTATCGGCTGGGATCGCCTGAAGAAATTAAGACGCTGGGTGTGCATGAGTATTTCCAACCGCCGTGGATTACCATTATCGAGTGGCCAGAGCGCGCTCCGGGCTTGCTGGCGGATACAGTCGTCGAAATACGGCTGAAAACCGTGGATGATTTTCCCGATGCACGGTTAATCAGTTTGGCGGAATGACGCTTTCATGAATCACCTCCCGCAGCAGATGCGCCAGTTCTTTGTCTTCGTGGCCGATGTGTTTGACGATCTCTTGTGCTCTCGGAGTAAGACGGCGGTAACCCCAGAGTGATCTCCGCTTGGTCTCGTCCCAACCCTCACGCTGGAAATAAAGCGGCAGGTTGACATCAAAATAGGAAATGCTGTCCGCGTCCTTGAGTAGATCAGAGCGGGGATCGCCTCCCACCTCATGGAGCTCCACCAGGTGGGAGGCATCATCCACGGTATCACGTTCCACACCGCAAGCGGTCAGAATCGGGCGCAGTATTTCAGCGCTGTTTCGAGCATGGGCCGCCTTGAAAGCGTCGTAATTGTTGAAGTCTGCACGTTTGGTTTTGGTCCCTTCGATGGCCCGGTCAATGTCGTGGGCCAGCGCCGCAAGTTGCAGGGCATCGTCCGCATTCGGTTCCAGCCGTAAAAGCCACTCCATGGTGTTGTCAGCGTGGCATGGATCTTCGGGCACCTGTGATCCCGCGATGATCGCCCGGATTTTTTGTTTTGCGCGATCAATGTTGTCCATGAAGCGCAACCATAACCCGGCGCAGGGTTTCGAGATTCATCACTACGGCGATGATGACCAGCACCGGCAGTACCATATTCGTCGCCGCGCCCAGAAAGATGAGAAACACGCGCACATCGCGCCCCATGCGCAACCCGGTCCTGCCGCCGGCTCTGATCCGCTCGCGCATCAGGCTGTCGTGCTTATCCGCCGTATAACTTAGCATGAACGAACCGATAATGGCCATGAAGCCGGTGAACAGCACCCAGCCGTTCGCTTCCGCTGCCAGCAGATGCCAGGTCAAACCGAACAACAGGAAGGCATCCGCATAGCGGTCCAGCACTGCATCGTACCAACCGCCGACGTCGCTGCTTTGGTACTTGAGCCGCGCCACTTCGCCGTCACAACCGTCGGTAATGGACGCGAACTGGGCCAGTACGCCACCGATGAGCAGGGCGGGATATCCGCCCAATGCAAATAGCCCGGCGGCCAGCAGGGAACACAGAAACGAGAACAGGGAAATTTGATTGGGCGTAATCTCCAGTTTCGCCAAATGGCGGGAAACCAGGACGGAGACGGGGCGGTTCAGGTAACGCGCGATCGGCCCATCGGTTGGCTTGTCTCGGAGATGATCCAGCAGGGCCTTCTCCGCCTTTCTGAAAGCCGTAGGATCATCCACATCAATCCAGAAACTGTTTGAAGAGATTGCTTTGGCGCGCCCATCTTCAGCCAGGACACGTATCGCCCCGGACAGGGTCGTGTCGCCGTCTTTTTCTCTACTGTGTTCCAATGCCTCAAAGATGGCGGAAGAGCAGAGAAAAATACCGGTATCGAAGCCGTTGAAATCGGTCATCCCTTTGCCGATATCACAGATATTCCCGCCGTCCACCCTGACACGAGTCACATCATCCATGTCGATGAGGGGATTGTGAATATCGCTATCCACTACCAGCGCTACTTCTCCATCGGACAGGGAATGGGTCGTCAAGGCGCGGACAAGCTCCGGATCAAACAGGTGGTCCGCCATAAGCAGCAGAAACGGCTCTTGCAGAACATCCCGCGCCTTGAGCACCGAAAGCCCGTTTTCTTTTTCCCAATCGTCATTCACCAGTGGCGTGATCCGAACCGCAAGACGTTCCGCCAGCCGCTCCAGGAAATCGCGGACCCGTTCGCCCTCGTAGCCGGTAACGACGTAAAATTCATCCGCACCGGCCTTCAATGCAGAGCGGATAACGCGTTCGATCAGGGGGACGCCCAGGATGGGAATGAGGGGTTTGCTCTCCCCCCTCTGTTGCAGCCGGCTGCCCTTGCCGGCGGCGATGATCAGGCATTTCATGCCTTTCACTTCAATCGCCGCTGATGAACTGCTCCGTCATCCGGTAGGCTTCATCATCGGTGAACTGTCGCAGCGGATGTTTGCAGAAATAGGCCGATGGCGCTTCCAGGATGCCGCTCTGTCCCCGTTCCAGCGCCAGTTTGGCGCAGCGGATGCTGTCGATCGCCACACCGGCTGAGTTAGGCGAATCCTCCACCGACAGGCGCAGCTCGAGATTCATGGGTATATCACCGAATAGCTTGCCCTCCATGCGGATGAAACAGATCTTGTTGTCATTCTGCCAGGGGACATAATCACTGGGGCCGACATGGATGTTGTCATCATCTATGCGGTGGGCGGCTACTGCCTGCACCGCCTCGGTTTTGGACTCTTTCTTGGAGGCCAGACGGCTGCTATTGAGCATGTTGAGAAAATCGGTGTTGCCGCCGGTATTGAGCTGGTAGGTGCGCTCCAGTTTGACGCCGCGCTTGGCAAACAGGTCGGTCAGCGTGCGATGGGTAATGGTTGCCCCCAACTGGGCCTTGATATCGTCACCAATAATGGGAAGTCCGGCATCTTCGAATCGGCGCGCCCACTTTCCATCGGGATTGCTGGCGATGAAGACCGGGATGTTATTGACGAAAGCCAGTCCGGCCCTTAACGCGCAGCCGGCATAAAACCGGGTCGCTTCCTCGGAGCCGACCGGCAGGTAATTCATGAGGATTTCCGCGCCGGATTCCTTAAGCGCCTGAACGATTTCTTCTTCACCGGGTTCCGGCTCATCGGCCAGGATAAAGGTACGTTTTTCGTCATAATTCTTCATGTGGTCCGAAAATCCATCCAGAATTCTGCCCATCCGTACAATGACACCGGACTCGGGGATTTCGGAACAGAAAACTGCCGTGCAGTTGGGGGCGGAAAAAATGGCCTTGTTCACATCGGCGCCGACTTTGCGCTTGTCGATATCGAAGGCTGCAACGGCCTCGATATCGCCAGGTTTGTACCCGCCAATCTCCCAATGCATCAGGCCAATGGCATTTTTCGGGGACTTTTCCCGGTAGTAGTGGATGCCCTGTATCAGTGAACTGGCGCAGTTCCCAACCCCGACAATAGCGATCTTGATGTTACTCATCTTTTTTTACCTTCCTTATATTCTCGTCGATGCATGCGTTCTTTTCAAACCCACCCGTTCCGGCTGTTGGATTTCCATGCTTGTTACACACTTGAACCGCAGAAATCAGGCGCACAGTTTCCCCTAGAGCATCATGCCCTTGAGCAATATGGCGGTATTGTAGAATCTGATAAATCGCAACAGGCTAAACTGGCGCTGCCTGCGATCCCTGAACGGCGTTCGAGTTTGGCACATCTCTCTCAGCGTGTATAGCACTGCACAGCACTGTGTTAGCCCAAAATGAAAACTTCCGCTTTTAGCAAAGTAGAAATTTCTTCTTCAGAGTTTGGCGAGGAGGTAAACGATGCAAGCGGAGACATTAACGATGAGCGGGAAGGAACAGGATCGTGCGGAGGTGATTCGCCAGGTTATTGACGGATACATCAAGCAGAGCACACCTTTGGGGTCTACCATCGGATTTTGCATGGTAGCGAAGGCAAAGCACCCCTGCTAAAGTAGTACCTTGGCGGGGGTGTGGCTCTTGGGGTCGGCAGGTCTGTCACAGGTTCTGCTCAGCTTCTGAAATGCCGCCCCCGCCATCCATGCGTCATCCGAACAAGTCTTCCGGGATGATGCCGATTCATACGTGAATAGTGGCTCTGTGCTGTAGACGAGACTTCGGATGATGATCTTTGTTACCCAAGGAGTCTTATATAGAATCATTACGGTAGGTATTGATGTAGGTTGCCGCCGTCACCGTGTGGCTGTTGGCATGCCGGATGGAAGGTTGCTTGATCAGTTTGATGTAGATCATCAACCAACCGCATTTAATGCATTTTTTACACGAATTGAGAAACAGGCTGTGAAGCACGGGTTACCCGTGAGCATTAAAATGGCTCTTCAACGCTTTCATACGGTAATTAACCCTGTCATGGGGCTTGCCGATA
>CAYOUW010000068.1:0-11099 GCA_964407235.1 uncultured Zetaproteobacteria bacterium
CAGGGAATGCGGGTGTGAAGAAGCACCGGTTTTTGTGGAATCCTCATCCTGCTTAGGAGCTGTAAAGAAATAACATGGCAATTTATAGGCCTGAATATGTACCGGATTGTCGTGATGCGATTGAACAAAACATGAGATGTAGTTTCTACTACCTCTCATGTTTTGTGATTGAGCAGCGCGTCAAGATGGTGCATAGGCTGGATGGAGAAATTGCCATGTTATTTCTTTACAGCTCCTTAAGGTTATAGTCAGGCTTTTGAGGAGGGATTCAAGTGGAATATGCGTTCTTGTTGAGGCTGGACAAGCGGTTGTATGCCATCCTGGACGACACACGACGGCAATATGGCTTGCACTCATTATTATTGGCGGATCAAAACGGGTTGGCTGTCAGCTATTCCGGAAAGATTGCCCATGCGGGCATCGCAGCCATTGCGCCCGAGTTGATCAGGGTAGGGGAGCACGCGGTTCGTCTCGGCGAATACGACAGTATCACCTGTGTCGCACTGGTTCTGGAAAACAGCCATTTGATGATCATCAAAGATATTGAAATCAGGAATACGCCGTTTGTCCTCGTCATGGATACGGCATCCGTGCCGAAGGGTCTCGGCGGGATGATCCGGAAGCTGCGAGACCGTATCGGTCGCGCCATGGCGGTTGACAATTCCATGGATGACTGATTGGATCATGGCCACTTCTCCACAGGTTTTTGAAGGTGGAGGGTACGGCTTTTTGAAGGCAGGTGGAGGGCGCGCGCCATGGCGGATATTCTGTTCGAGAACGATGAACACAAGTGCGTGTTCTTCGAGGACTTTACCGAGGGTGAAATGGTACCGGCCAACCAGCATCTGATTATCCACAAGGGTAAGGCCATGTTGCTGGATCCCGGCGGACACAAGGTTTATTCCAAGATATTTGCCGCTCTTCCAAAATATACGCCGCCGTCAGCGCTGAAGTATTTGTTTCTCTCGCATCAGGATCCGGACATTGTGGCATCCGTCAACGGCTGGCTGATGGTGACTGAGGCGGATGCTTACCTGCCGGCTATCTGGCGACGTTTCGTAGCCCATTTCGGCGTGGATGGCAGCGTGATGAGCCGCGTCAAGGATATTCCTGATGAAGGCATGATCCTGGATTTGGAAGGGTGTCCGCTGGCGCTGATTCCGGCTCATTTCCTGCATTCTTCGGGAAATTTCCAGGTGTATGATCCGATTTCAAAAATATTGTATTCCGGCGATTTGGGCGCGGCCATCGTGGATTATCGCTTTGTTGAGGATTTTGACACACATGTCGGGCACATGGCGGGTTTTCACAAGCGCTATATGCCCAGCAGTACGGCTTGCAAACTCTGGGCGAAAATGGTGCGTAATCTGGATATCGACATCATCGCGCCGCAGCACGGCGCCATATTCTCCGGCAAGGACATGGTGACCCGGTTTATTGACTGGGTTGAAGGGCTGGAAGTGGGCGCTGAAGCAATGCGAGACGTGTACAAATTACCGGTAGAGTCCGAATCAAACCCGTGTAAGAAGGCAGTGTAAGGAGGTGATATGGCAACCAAACAGGAGATGATTGATGCAGTGCTGGATGAATTGAAAACGGCTACCGCGGACATCCAGGGGATGGCCGTCATCAGCCCTGACGGCATGATGATTGCGGATAAACTGGGCGGGGATCAGGGTGATACCGCGGCGGCCATGGGAGCGGCTTTGGGCAGTCTGGGTAAGCGGGTCGCGGAAACCCTGAAGGTGGGTGATTTTCAGGAAATCAATATTCGCGGTGCGAATGCGGGCATTTTGTTGTTCGATATCGAGCACCGCGCCGCCATGGTCCTGAAGGTTGCCGGAGGCGCCAACCTCGGGCTGGTATTGCTGGAAGCCCGGCAAGCGCAACAGAAACTCGCAACTATTCTTTGACTGATTATCTAAAACAACTTCGTCATTTTCTGACCGGGGGTCGCCGGGGCACGCTGCGCATCACGACCAAACAAGGCGCCATTGATCTCAATATCAGTCAAGGTTGTTTCCTGACCCCAAGCGATGATTCGGCTGTGATTCAGACCATTAATATGCTGCTGACGGGTCATGTACTGGACGTATCCACTGAAGAGCTCAAGGCAGGCAACCTGACCTTCGTAAGTCAATCTCCCGAAGAGGTTATTATTCGCGGGTGTTATCAGAGACCGCCGGACGAAATACGCCTGTTCGAACTGTCGCGTTTTTTTTCGTTATTTCCACCCGTGAAAATTAAGCTCGCGCCGATGTACAGATTTGCCGAAATATTCCCCGGGTTTACCGCTTATATGAAGCTCCATGCCGATTCTCTGCTGAACGGGCAGGTCAATCTCAATGATTTTCTAACGGGCGCGCCTTCTCCGGATAAAATGTGTTTTAATGTACAATTGCTGGTGGTGCTCTATGTGTTGGGGCTGATGGCTCCGGCGCCCAAGCCAAAGCATTCTATCTTCAACCGTCTGATCAAGGCTGTGCGAGGTATATCATGACCAGGGAAATCGTCAAGATCGTGATTACGGGTCCCGTGAATGCAGGCAAGAGTACGCTGATCCGGCATATCAGCGACACGCCGGTGATATTCACTGATGAAATTGCCACGGATGCGGTGGCTGATGTGAAGAAACGCACCACGGTCGCCATGGATCATGGTGTTTTGCATGCGGGTGATGGTCTGGAGTTGCATTTGTATGGCACGCCGGGCCAGCGCCGCTTTAATTTTATGTGGGATATCCTGGCCGTGGGGGCGGCAGGCATCATTTATCTTGTGGACGGATCCGACTCCGGGTCCGTTAACGAAATGAACCATATTTATCATCACTTCAGGAAACGGCTATCCATTCCCGGCCTTGTTGGCGTGACCAGGCAGGATATTGATGGCGCGGCCAGTGCCGAGGAGGTGGCCGAACGCCTCGGCGCGGAGGGAATTCCGGTCATGGGGTGCGACCCGCGCGAGAAGGATGATTCAAAGGTTCTGATTCTCAGCCTGTTTGAACTGATTATACGGGAAAAAGAAGAATTTGAGGAAAGCGGTTTCTTCTGAGCTACTGGCGCAATACTGAGCGGAGAAGGCAATTGCCGCGAGCAATATCCGATTACCGCTGAACAATAAAACCCTTCAATTTATTTTTACGCGCCAACTTCTGTTGGCCATTTCGGGCGTGGGCACGGGTCGGCCATGGCCCGACAAGCACCGCATGAAGAGAATTTTTTTTGATGACGGTTTGCGCATGCCAGCCGATCTGCCGTAGCCGTCTGACCTGTTTGATTGCCCTGGAGACGTCCCTGAATGCGCTGACCTGGACATAGTAGCCGGATTTCAGGCTGTGTTTGCTCTTTGTCAAATGACTAACGGATGGCGGGGGGCGTGATGCTTTCGATGGTGCTTTTTTAGCTTGTGGCGTAATTTTTAATTTTACAGCAGGCGGCTGAGCGAGTTCGGACGGAAGACCGTATCCCGGTGATCGTATTCTGGTCCTGTTATCCGTGGAAGATGATGTGGGAAGAAACCATGATGGCGCGGCAAGTAGCAGGATAAGCGCCAGCGATCCTGCAATCGCAACGATCAGGGCCAGGCGATATTCGCGTACGCCTGCTATCCAGTTCGTAAGTTCGGAGGACATGTCCGTGAAAAATGGCGGGCGGATGAAACGGTCAAGTCAGGACATCCCTGATTTTCTCTTCAAAAGCCTGATAACGGAATGGTTTTTCCAGGATATTCAACGGCTTGTCGGGCCAGCGTTCGGTCAGGTCGTCCGGGTAGCCGGTGACAAACAGGATACGATCCAGTAATTCCGGATTAACCTTCTCAATGCTGTCGTAGATTTCATCTCCCGCCAGCCTGGGAAGCCGCACATCCAGCAGAATGGCGGCGTATTGTTCACCGTTGGTCGAGAGATCAAACAACCCCTGCACCGGGTCCGTCAGGATCCTGATGTCGCCCGTCATGCCCCTTTTCCCCAGATAGCGTTGCAGAAATGCAGCAAGGATGCTCTGCACCGTCGCTTCGTCTTCTACAACAAGTATTTTAACCGTCTTGCCCATCGATACCCCTCGATCCCAAAGGTTGGTTCCGTAAACGTAAAGCTTTATGGATGGCTTCAATGGCCTGCAATGCTTCGCGGCAGGCCTCGGTGAGCCTGCGATTGTTGGTGGATAATGCATCCTTGAGTTTTTCCCGCAATTCCGGAATACGTGCCTTTAACCGGGGGAGATAATACACGTTGGTCATGAAAAACGGGCATAAAAGGCAGGCATCCAGCAGATAGCAGGGACCTTTCTTACGGCAGTATCCAAACGGTAGCACCTGCACGTTGACGCTCCGGAGAATTTCTTCCACGGGCAAATCCGCATCCTCCGCATTGAGCGCGATCAGCACGCCTTCCCGATCCACCATGGCACCGGAAAACCTGGCGCTACGTTCATCATGGTTGGCCAGTTGCCAGTGACCCTTTTCGGTCTGCCGGATACCGGGCCACTGCCACAAAAAAAGTTCGGCGACATGGCGGGCCGCCTTTCCCGGGTCGTTGTCTTCAAGCCAGTCAGCCACCAGCCTGGCAGCGTGCCCGGCGGGTGTCTGTTCATGTGCGGCAAAATCCATCTGATGCCCGCCCTGCAATCGTCCGCCCCGCAGCCGCAGGACGGGGATGTTGTATCTGGAGAGTGACGAGTCCGTGGTGAGCGATACGCCGACGCGCCCCATTTCTCCGCCGCCAAAAGGCGCATCACAATCATACTCGCCGAGGAATACCTCGATATGGCGTGTTCCGGTAGTGAAATCAAACAGACTTTGTCCTTGCATGGATCTCCCTGAATTCAATCGATTGATTTTCCGTCCGGCGAAGGCTGACAGGCGTAGCCAGTTTATAGCACATGGCGGTTAGAACAGAAAGAGCCGGGTTATTTTTACCGTGCATGTCCGGTCAGCGAATCCGGGTTGATGCGGGCGCCATTGAAGCGCACGCCCCAGTGCAGATGGGGGCCCGTGGCGCGGCCGGTCTGACCGACTTCGCCAAGGGTTTTCCCGGCCCCGATCCATGCGCCCTGATGGATATGCAGATCCTTCAGGTGAGAATAGACCATGACCAGCCCCCGTCCATACCCGAGAACCACCGTATTGCCATTGAGGAACATGGATTCCGCCAGCAGAACACGACCGGCCAGGGGATTGACGATGGGCGTGCCTTCGGGTGCGGCAATATCCATCCCCGAGTGCGGCGAGCGCGGTTCTCCGTTGACATAGCGCCTGGCTCCGAAAGGGGTGGAAACCACGCCATGAATCGGCGGTTTAACCATGGAGATATCCGGCAGTGCGTCGACTTTTATGCCATAGGCTTTTTTAAGCGCCGCATGATCGGCGCGGATGCGGGCCAGCGCTTTGGCGTCGAAGACAGCCATTTTCTTTTCCACCGTGATGCGGGAGATGCGAAAATGGCCCGGGTTGACCTGCAACTGACCGGATGCTCTCTGTGCCTCCGATATCCAGTGGATGTGATAATTACCAGGTTTTTGTTCCATATCAACGCCAATCCAGCCCATCCATCGCCCTTTGGGAAGCATCCGGACCGGCCAGCTTTTACCGAAACACCAAAGGCTGACGTGTGGTCCGGCCAGCTTTGTTTCCACGCGAACGATATCGCCCTGAACCGCATGCCATTCATGAGCCCTTACGCCCTGCACGCCGCAAACGGCATTGAATACGATCAACACCCATGCGAATGAATACGCGGCTTTCATGTCATGTCCTCACGGATTCAACGCGCGTGTGCGCATCGCCGTCCACAAAATGAACGCGCACGGCATCGCCCCGCTTGATCCGGGCCGCATGTGTGATGACCTGGCCATCCGGGCTGTAACTGATGCTGTAGCCACGCTTTAGTACGGCGGTGGGATCCAGTGCGGCAAGGCGTCCCTGTTCCTGCCTGAACCGCTGTCTTGCCTGTTGTATCCGTTGCGGCGCCAGGAGGCAAAGGGACTGGCGTTGCTGCTCCACATGCATGCGCCACGTATCATGAGCGCGGATCCGGGCATGCTGCAAGCGAAGCGTCTGGTTTTTCAGGTGTTTTTCGGCGTCGTTCAGCGAATGGCGTATGATTTGCTGTAACAGGGGCAGGCGTGGCATCTGTTTGCGCAGGGTTGCTCTGTCCGGACATACGATTTCAGCGGCATTGGACGGTGTGGCAGCCTGTTTGTCCGCGGCGAAATCGGCGAGACTGACGTCGATTTCATGGCCGATGCCGGTGATGACGGGAATATTACACTCGGCCATGGCGCGAACCACGGTCTCCTCGTTAAAGCACCATAAATCCTCCGGACTCCCGCCTCCGCGTACCAGCAATATCACATCCGGCCCGGGATCCATGCGCTGCAAACGCTCCAGGGAACGGGCAATTTGCACCGCCGCGGCATTTCCCTGCACCAGCGTAGGCGATAGCGTCAGTTGCAGCCAGCCGGGTCGGGTCGAAAGCACCTTCCTGACATCCTGCAATGCGGCGGCGGTTTCGGAGGTGACAATGCCGATATGGCGGGGCAGGGCGGGGATCGGACGTTTGGTTTCGGGTGCAAACCAGCCGCGTTCGGCAAATAGTCTCTTGCGCCGTTCAAATTCGATAGCCAGCGCGCCGTTTCCGATAAGTTCCATCCGTGAAACAATAAGTTGATAGCGCCCCTGGGGAGGATAAAGAGAAAGATGCCCGGTAAAGATATATTGCTGACCTTCTTGCGGTGGTTCGGTGAAGCGTTGGGCGGTCGATTTCCAGATGACGGAGGAAAGCGATGCGCCTTCATCCTTGATGGTGAAATACATATGCCCCGATGCCTGCCGGTTAAGACGTGAAATTTCTCCCAGCACGCGCACGCTGGCAAATTCCTGCTCAAGCATCTGCTTGATGCAAGTGGTCAGTTCAGTGACGGAAAGAGGCTGTCTCCGCGGGGGGGCACTTAACACGGGGTGATACTAATTGAGTATCAGGCATCGATCCATGATGGTTTCGCAAGAAGTCATCAATGCGCCCATGGAGGGCCTTTTTGCGACATTCATCATCCTCTCGTGAAAGATCGTTGGTGGTGAAGGATTTGTCAGAACGCCAGGCTTGCAGCCTGCGCCGTATGTCCATGTCGGATCCTGGGGAAAATATTCATGGTGCGTGTACGGAACAGGAAAGCTAGGCTTCCCCCCCTTATGTTTACCGGAATTATCCATGATGTGGGGCATATTACCGCCATGTGGCGGGAAGGCGCGGGGATGCATTTGTCCATTAAAACCGCACTGGATATGTCGAATTGGCAAAACGGAGATTCGGTGGCGGTAGACGGTTGTTGCCTGACTGTTACGGAATTTGGCAATCATACGTTTTCGGTCACGTTATCACAGGAAAGTCTGGGTTTGACGACATTCGGAGAGGCTTGTGAAGGGAAGAGGATAAACCTGGAACCGGCATTGCGCATGGGCGATGCGCTTGGCGGCCATATGGTCAGTGGTCATGTGGATGGCGCGGGAACGGTTAATGATATTCAACCCGTGGGCGAGCATCGGCTTTTCCGGTTTTCCGTTCCGGAGAATCTGGCGCGGTACGTGGTCAAAAAGGGTTCGGTCACGATCAACGGCGTGAGCCTGACCGTGAATGAAGTGGATGGATGCGCTTTTGAAGTCAATCTGATTCCGTATACGCTGGCGAACACAAACTTGGGAGATTTGACCTGTGGTGATAGAGTCAATATCGAAACTGACATGTATGGTCGGTATGTGGAGCGATTGATGATGGAACCGTAAAAAGGCCATCCATAGGGGGCCTCTTGCAAAACTCGTGAGCGGCGATCTGCTTCCCCCGCTTTGGCCCACGGAAAGTGAAAAATTCATAAGCAGGAGAAAGCATGAGTCTTTCCAGTTGTGAAGAACTGATCGAAGAATTACGCGCCGGACGCATGATTATCCTCGCGGATGACGAAGACCGCGAGAATGAGGGCGATCTGGTCATGGCGGCAGAATGGGTGACGCCTGAAGCCGTGAATTTCATGGCGATGCATGCACGCGGGCTGATTTGCCTGGCACTAACCCGGAAGCAGGTTCACCGTTTGCGTATTCCCCTGATGGTTGCCGACTCCAATGCCAAGTTCAAATCGGCATTTACCGTATCGATTGAGGCGGCGGAAGGCGTGACCACCGGGATTTCCGCTTTTGACCGGGCGCAGACCATTCGTGTGGCGGCGGACGAAGGATCGACGCCTGCCGATCTGGTGACGCCGGGCCATGTCTTTCCGCTGGTAGCCAGGGATGGCGGGGTGCTGGTGCGTGCCGGACATACCGAGGCCAGCATTGATCTTTCCCATATGGCCGGGCTGAAACCGGCGGCGGTGATTTGTGAAATCATGAATGAAGACGGGTCCATGGCGCGCATGCCGGAGCTTAAAGCCTTTGCCGCCAAACACCATCTGAAAGTTGGCTGTATTGCTGATATTATCAGTCATCGACTCAAACACGATTCGCTGGTCAAACGTGAAGTTGAGGTTCGTTTGCCGACGGAGTTTGGAGAATTCCGTCTGTTCGGTTATTCCAACGTTGTGGACAAGGCCGAGCATGTGGCGCTGGTGATGGGCAAGCCGGATGGCGATACGCCTTGCATGGTGCGGGTGCATTCGGAATGTTTGACGGGCGATGTGTTTACTTCACGGCGTTGTGATTGCGGTTCGCAGTTGCATGCGGCCATGCGCCAGGTATCGGCGGTGGGCGTTGGCGTGATTCTCTATTTGCGGCAGG
Source organism: uncultured Zetaproteobacteria bacterium (assembly GCA_964407235.1). GTDB lineage: Bacteria > Pseudomonadota > Zetaproteobacteria > Mariprofundales > Mariprofundaceae > JAUZQZ01. The sequence goes on from CAYOUW010000068.1 coordinate 8,764, forward strand.
AAGGTCGTGGCATTGGTTTGTTGAACAAGCTCAGGACCTACAAATTGCAGGATGCCGGGCACGATACGGTGGAAGCGAACAGGAAACTGGGATTTCGCGCCGATTTGCGGGATTACGGGATCGGGGCGCAAATTCTGCGTGATTTGGGCTTACGCAAATTGCGTCTGTTGACCAATAACCCGAAAAAGATTGTCGGTCTGGATGGTTATGGGCTGGAAGTCGTTGAGCGGGTGCAATTGGAAGTACATGCGCATGAAGACAATATCGCTTACCTGACGACCAAACGTGATAAAATGGGGCATTTATTGAAGGTGATCCCGAAAGAGAAAGATGCTAAATGAGCCTTGATGCCCCCCTGTTTTCGGGAGATCTGGATGCCGGTGGTTTACGTATTGGCATCGTGGTCAGCCGTTTCAACAGTGAGATCACCGAAGCCTTGCTCAGGGGCGCCATCCATGCTTTGAAGGAGCATGGCGCAAACAATTCAGACATACGCGCCGTGCATGTGCCCGGCGCGCTGGAGATTGGAACCATTGCTTCCCGAATGGCGCAATCGGGGCAATATGACGCGATTGTTTGTCTGGGATGTGTCATTCGCGGCGGAACCGCCCATTTTGACTATGTTTGCCGTGGTGTCATGGATGCCATCAGCGTTGTGGCGCAACGTGGCGACATTGGCGTAGGCAACGGTGTGTTGACCGTGGACACGATGGATCAGGCAAGCGATCGCGTGGGCGGAAAATTCGGGCATAAGGGTGCGGATGCGGCGTTGACGGCGGTTGAAATGGCTCGTCTACTTGAAAATTTGTAATGGCAAATCGGCATAAGGCTCGACAATCCGCACTTGAGACCTTGTATGCATGGCATACTGGCGGATGCGATGATGCTGCCATTCCGGCCGTGCTTGCCGGCCGCTTGCACGAGGAAGGCCGATCCGATCAGGATGAAAATTATTTGCACGAAATGGTACATGGCGTCGTGGCGCAGTCGGAAGATATTGATCGGCGAATCAGTGAGGGTTCGCGCGGGCGCAGCCTGAAAAGTATCGCCTGTATTGAGCATAATGTACTGCGTCTGGCGGTGTGGGAAATGGTAAATCGTCCCGAGATTCCATACCGGGTGATTATTAACGAAGCGCTGGAGCTGACCCGTGCCTACGCGGATGAACCGGGGCGTGGTTTTATCAATGGCGTGCTGGACCGCCTGGCGCACGAACTCCGGAAGGAAGAAACTAAGTAAAGGATCGAATGATGTGCAGTTATTTTTTCATTGCAGGCGCCCACATCCGCAAGGCGGCCATGAGCGTTAAAGAGCCTGAAAACGGCATGGGAGGAACAAGCTGACGATATACAGATTACGCATAACGCCCTATCAGCCTGTTCTGGCTATATAAATTCTTCATGCAATGACAACACTCAGTATCCAGAGTCTTAAATTCAAGGCCGGTTCGGACACCCATGCGACTCCGCTTGAGTTAGACATTCCCACCGTCACAGTGTTTGTAGGCCCAAACAATTCTGGAAAAAGTTTGGCATTAAGAGAAATTGAATCGTGGTGCTGGAACGATGACACTGCAAGAAATGTCATTGCTACGGTCAGCGTAATTCCCCCATCGTCCTCGGAAGAATGTGATTTGTTACTGAAGCCATTCATTACAGACCCACCGAAAAACCAAACAGTGGCACCTGACTCGATTTGGGTCGGACTACCAGTTTTTCGAGGCCAGCAACCAGCGTTGCATGAGCAAATAAACCTTGGTGCGCTCCATACTGCCGCCAGTGGTAACGATACTTGGCTGAGGCATGGTCTTTTGAGGTTTTATACAGTACGCCTTGATGGTCGAACGAGATTCACACTATCCGATCCAAAACCATCCGGAGATCTTCAAGGCCATCCACAAAATCATCTTTGGGCATTATTTCAAAATGATGATGCGCGCGAGCAAGTTCGAAAGTTTACAGAGGCAGCTTTTGGCCGCCATTTTGTAATTGACCCGACTGGCATGACCCAATTCAGAGTAAGACTCAGTGATCGAAAGCCTTCATCGACACAAGAGGAACAATCGCTTGATGCGACAGCCAGGAATTTTCATGCACAGGCACCATTAGCACAAGAGATGAGTGATGGAGTCCAGGCCTTTTCTGGGCTTATCTCAGCGGTAATGAGTTTGCCGCACAGAATCATTCTCATCGATGAACCGGAAGCATTTCTCCATCCACCTTTAGCCCGGCGATTAGGCCAAAATCTTTCGGAGATAGTGGAAGGACGGAATGCAAATTTGCGGCTCTTCAACGCTTTCATACGGTAAAAAAGAGGGTGGTAATGCCCAGATACAT
>CAYOUW010000069.1:0-11083 GCA_964407235.1 uncultured Zetaproteobacteria bacterium
CCGGCGGCTTGATGTGCAGGCCGATGCTGAAGTATCCGACGACCGAACCTGAATTTAAATCATCGCTTGAAAACTGTCTCATTGATCGGTCTTTCGCATGTAGGCGATAATATCCTGAATATTATCCGATGAAAGTTTAGCCACTTTTTCTCCCGCGCGATCCACATGACGCCCATGGCGGATGCGCAGGTCCAGCATATGGTCGCTGACGTCTCCGATGCGCATCCTGGGCCTTGCTATGTTGCCACTTAAACGTATTTCTTTTGTAGTGCTATGGCAAGAACGGCAGTTTTTTGCATACAGCTTTCTGCCATTCTCAGCGTTTGCCTTGTAACGCAAACTGTAGACATAGTTAGCAATATCAGCGATATCGGTGTTGGAAAGCTGGTGGCGTTTGCTGGTCATCATTGTGGCTGAACGGCCATAGCGCATCGTATGTACGATACCTTCCAGATTTAACTTACTGTAAACGAGGTTTTTGGCGCCAATACCGGTTTTGGCTCTGCCATCAAGCCCGTGGCAATCGGAACAGACAGCACGGAAACGTTTCTTGCCATTGGCCATATTTGGCTTGTACTTCAGGCTTTTGATATAATCGATCACCGCATCAATCTCAAGAGGGTCCAGCACATATTGTTTTGGCGTCATGGCGGTGCCACGTACCCCGTAGGTGATAATGCGGCGAAGTTCATCACGTTCCACCAATCCGGCAATTGCCCGCAAATTACGGGCAGGGAACGGTTTGAGCGTATTGCCAAAAGCGCTTCCCGATGCATCTTTTCCGTGGCACTTGGCGCAGTTAGCTTCAAACAGCGTTCTGCCATCGATCACGTCCGCTGCCAGCGCAGGCTTTATGGCGATGACTGCGCCAAGCATTGAAATAATAAAAAATATTGTATATCGCATAGGTTCCTCACTGTCCGGATAGTATGAACTAGTCTGGATTATTCATCAATGCTGCCGCACCCTCACGGGTTCCTTTTCCCGTAACGAATCCTTGCTCAGGCCCGTGTGCAAGGGCTCTGTGGCATGATTTGTGGGTAAAGGGCAGGGCTAGAACGAGAGGTGTGAAAAAGTGCTCTATCCATCTTGGAAAAGACTACATCTCGATTTGCATCGCCTTGGGTTTGTAGAACCACATCTGATAGATAGACACCACTATCTGAACGCCTATGGATAAGATCATCAGGCCTCCACCAATGATAACCGTATAAGAAAAGACGGGAATAAATTTGGTCGCATACCATGAAAAAATATCCAGCAGCATGGCCAGGAATGGAATCGCCACGGTGATACGTTTCACCATGACAGGCATTTCACACAAGATGAAGATCCGACCAAGGAAGAACAAAATAAAAGATATGCCAAAGAGATGAATATGCGAAACGCGCACCAGGCTCAAGATGGAAGCGCCTGTATCCTGTTTTGTCAGTTTTGACACGTCAGCAAAAGAAGTGAGTGGGGGCAACCCCAGGCCCGCTTCCCTGGAATGACACATAATACAATATTTATTGAGTATCGGGGCCACCACGGCCTTAAACTCCTGTTGTTTATGGCCGTGTTCAAGCCAGTCAAAAATAACCTTCCGCTTTTCCGCAATGGGGAGATTTCCAGCCATTGGGCCATGCAGGGCAGCTCCCAGTCGGGTTTGCTGATTGCTGCCGTAATAGGCAATACGGATATCCTCCGCGCTTAAGCCCGGTTTGCCATCCAGTCCCTCGTGGGTCAGGTAAACATAAGCAACAGCAAAAATCGTTCCGATACCAATCGTAATGAGGAATACAGTATCAAGAATCTTCTCGCTGACGGAGGCATTGGAGAAGCGACGATATTTCGGCATGGTATGAACTCTCGGGAGGATAAAAGTTTTTCCGGCACGCTAGCCTGGACTATTCATCAATACTGCCGCGCCCTCACTGGTTCCTTTGCCCGTAACGAATCCTTGCTCAGGCGTTCGTCAACGCGGTTACTCCCTTCCTCGCAAGAATCCCTTACGAACAGAGGCCCTGCGTGATCATCACGGCAGATTCATGAATAATGCATGCTAGGGCAGATGCGCCGCCAGCGTCAACCCAGGATCCGGCATTGAATGTGGATGCAGGGGTCAACGAGGAAGGTTCAATCTGTTTTCTTTTAGTAATCGTAACATCATGGAGAAGGCGGAATCTTTGTCGAGAATCAACAGGTTGGCCAGATTTGCGCTAACCACGGCCAGCATGCCGGGTAAAATGATGTTGGAATTTGCCGTCATTTCCAGCAGAAGGATCAGGGCAGTCATCGGTGCGCGCAATCCTGCGCCGAGCATGGCGGCCATGCCAATCATGGCATAAAATCCGATGGATCCGGCATGAGCAGGATATAAATCATTGGCCAGAATTCCGGCGACCGAACCCACGGCGCCCCCGATGACCAGCATCGGTCCAATCAATCCTCCCGGGATGCGCAAGCTGATGGACACGGCGGTTGCAATGAGTTTGGTGAAGATCAGTGCCAGAACCAGAGCAAGGCCAACCTTGCCATGCAGCATGGACTCCAGAGTGTCGTAGCTGACTCCCATAATCTGGGGTGTCCAGAGAGCCAGCAATCCTGTGCAAAGCCCCGCCAGTACGTAACAGCGCGTCAATGGCCATGATCGGGTGAAACGCATGATGGATTCGCTCATACTGACGAATAGCATGGCCAGTAGTCCGGCGACCAGACCCATGGCTGCAATATAGGGTAGTTCCAGCAGGAACCCCAGATCGATCGGAGGGATGGTAAAAGCGGGAGAGGATCCGTGTATTTCGCGGCTGATGACAGCGCCGATAACCGCGGCCATGATGACCGGAAAGAAGCGCACCATCTGGTAGCGTACCAGCAGGACTTCGATGACAAACAGAACGCCGGCTAACGGCGTGTTAAAGGCGGCGGCAATCGAGGCTGCCGCGCCACAGGCGATCAGCGTGTGATTTTCCTCGGCATTGGTGGACAGGAAATATCCAATCAGATTGGCGCTGGATGCGCCGATATGCACGCCGGGGCCTTCCCTGTCCACGGAATGGCCGCTGACAACGGCCAGAACGCCACCCAGAAACTGCACCAGCGCATTACCCAATGGCAACCGCCCGGTATCGGGATGGTGGATTCGATCCAGAATATGGACCACGCCGATATCTTGATAACGGGTGGGGATGCGTGAAAAAATTATACCAAGCAACAGGCCGCCCGCGACCGGAAGCAACAATCGCGCCCACATGGGAAGTCCTTCGTAATTGCCAACTTGCGCGCTGGGGAGAAACAGGGCCTGGATTGCCTCAATACACCAGCGAAAAAACAGAATACCAAAGCCAGCCATAACTCCGGCAAACGAACCGATGAAGGTAAGCCGGATGAGTGTTTTTCTCGGCATGGGGATGAGCATGGGGCCAGTCTAGCCGCTTATGCCAGTCAGAGCGACGCATCTCTGCGTGTGAGGTGCGGGTTTTCTTGACCGGTTTCATGCCGCTGCCTACACTGCTTGGGCCGTTCGGAGATCGAGGGTCTGTCCACACCAGTTCCAGCCGGATCGCTGCTGTTCGGAATTGGTGTGAACAGCCCCCAATTCAGGGAGATGTGATTCAAATCCATGCGCGAGTTTGAGAAGATAAAACGCCTCCCTCCTTATGTTTTTTCCGTCGTCAACAAACTAAAGATGGAACTCCGTCATGCCGGACGGGATATTATCGATTTCGGCATGGGGAATCCCGATCAGCCGACGCCCCAACATATTGTGGACAAGCTATGTGAAGCAGCTCAGGACGGAAGCAATCATCGTTATTCGGTGTCGCGTGGCATACCTGGCTTGCGCCGGGCTGTGTGCGCCTGGTACAAGCGAAGATTTGATGTTGATCTCGACCCCGAGACCGAATCGATTGTCACCATTGGTTCCAAGGAAGGACTGGCGCATCTGGCCGTGGCCATTACCAATCCCGGCGATCTGGTTCTTTGCCCGAATCCGGCCTATCCGATCCATCCCTATGGTTTCATTATTGCCGGTGCGGATATTCGCCATGTGCCCATTGGGCCGGGGGTGGATTTCTTTGAAGGCATTGCCAAGGCCGTGCGTGATTCGTGGCCGAAACCGAAAGTGCTGGTGGTCAATTTCCCCTCAAACCCTACAGCTCAGGTCGTTGACCTCGATTTTTATGTCAAACTGGTGGATATGGCGCGGGAGTACAAGTTGATCGTCATATCGGATATTGCTTATGCCGAAATTTGTTTCGACGATTACCGCTGTCCGTCCATTTTGCAGGTTCCGGGAGCCAGAGATGTGGCGGTGGAGTGCTATTCCCTGTCCAAGACCTACAATATGCCGGGCTGGCGCATTGGTTTCATGGTGGGCAATCAGGAAATCATCGCGGCGCTGGCCAAAATCAAGTCCTATCTGGATTACGGCATGTTTCAACCGCTACAGATTGCCGCATGCACTGCGTTGAATGGGCCTCAGGAGTGCGTGAGCGAGATTCGCAATATGTATCAGTCACGCCGCAATGTGTTGATCGACGGATTACACAAAATGGGCTGGATGGCCGAGAAGCCCAAAGCTTCGATGTTTGCATGGGCGGAAATTCCAGATGCGTTCAAGCCGATGGGATCACTCGAGTTCTCCAAGAAACTGTTGACGGAAGCAGGCGTGGCGGTAAGTCCGGGTATCGGTTTTGGCGAATATGGCGACGAATATGTTCGTATTGCACTCATTGAGAACGAACACCGGACGCGACAGGCATTGCGTGGGATTCGAAATTTTCTGAATGAGGGAGCATGAGCATGCATGAGATCAGGGTAGGGCTGTTGGGACTCGGAACCATCGGGACAGGTGTTGCCCGTATTTTGCTGGAGCAACAGGAATTGATGACTCGCAGGCTGGGCAAAACCATTCGTCTGGTAACGGCGGCGGATAAGGATACCGGACGTGACCGGGGACTTGATTTTTCCGGTGTGCGACTGTGTGACGATGCGGCGGATGTGGTCAATGCCGACGATGTTGATCTGGTGGTGGAACTGATTGGCGGGTATGAACCTGCGCGAACATTTGTGGCAGCGGCGCTCACGCGTGGCAAACATGTGGTGACGGCCAACAAGGCGCTGATTGCCAAACATGGTGAGGAATTGTTTGTTCTGGCGGAAGAAAAAAGTGTGGCTATCGGCTTCGAAGCAGCCGTCGGCGGTGGTATTCCGTGCCTGAAGGCGCTACGTGAGGGGTTGGCTGCCAATGCCGTTGAATCCGTGCATGGTATCCTGAACGGTACCTGTAATTTTATTCTCACCAAAATGGAGAATGAGGGTGCGGACTACGCGGATGTACTCAAAGAGGCGCAAACACTGGGCTATGCTGAAGCTGACCCGACCTTTGATGTCGAAGGTGTTGATACGGCACACAAACTGGCCATTCTTGCGGCCATGGCATTCGGCTCGAAAATCCGCTTCGACCAAGTATTCACTGAGGGTATCAGTCAAATTCGGGCCGCGGATATTGAGGCCGTGTCGGAACTGGGCTACCGCATCAAGCTGCTGGGTATCGCCAGGCCGCATGGCAGAAAGGGCGCTGTTGAGCAAGTGGAAATGCGCGTACACCCGACACTGGTTCCACTGGATGCCCAAATCGCACAAGTCTCTGATTCCTACAACGCCGTGCAGATTTCCGGCGATTTCGTCGAGCATACGATGTATTTCGGACGTGGCGCCGGTGAGCGCCCCACGGCATCGGCGGTGGTGGCCGACATCATGGACATCGCGCGAATTTGTTCGGATAATGGGCAAGATGATGTTAGTAAACTGGCTCCGCCAATGGGTTTCGTGGCTGCCGAACGCAAGGAACTGGAAACGCTGCCGATGGCGGATGTTGCGTGCGAGTATTATCTGCGTCTGATGGTGAAGGACGAGCCGGGCGTGATTGCCTCGGTTACATCCATTCTGGCCGATCACCGTATCAGTCTGGAAGCCGTGATGCAGAAGGAGCGCAACGCCAAGCGCGCGGTGCCTGTGATTATGCTGACTCATGAGACCGGCGAAGGAAATTTGCAGGCGGCCATGAGCCGTATTACTGCACTGTCCAGCGTTGAAGAAGAAGCGTTGATTCTGCGTAAAGAAGCAATCTGAGCAGTTACGCAATCTGGAAGGATGAGAGCCATGCCACGATATGAAGGAGTGATTAACCGCTATCGGGCGTTCCTGCCCATTGGCGAGGATGATGCGGTCATCACCCTTTATGAGGGGGCAACGCCGCTGCATGAGTCGATGAATCTGCGTAATGTCATCAACCCTGAACTGAAAATTTTTCTCAAGTTCGAAGGACTTAATCCCACCGGATCATTCAAGGACCGCGGTATGACGATGGCTGTCACCCAAGCCTACAATGCCGGTTCACGCAAGGTTCTTTGCGCTTCCACCGGCAACACCAGCGCCTCGGCTGCCGCCTATGCCGCCAACTGTGGCATGGAAGCGTATGTGCTTATTCCCGAAGGCAAGATTGCGCTTGGGAAGCTCTCACAGGGTATGCGTTACGGGGCAAAAGTCATTCAAATTCGTGGTAATTTCGATGATGCGCTGGAACTGGTGCGCAAGATTTCCGCGGACGGTTCTATTTCGCTGGTCAATTCGGTCAATCCGTATCGCATTCAAGGGCAGAAAACCGCGGCATTCGAGATTATCGATGAACTCGGATTTTCACCCGACTACCATGCACTGCCGGTGGGCAATGCGGGCAATATCACCGCTTACTGGATGGGGTATAAGGAATACTTTGAAAAGCGCATCAGCAAGAGCTTGCCGAAGATGATTGGTTTTCAGGCGGCGGGTGCGGCTCCCATTGTCAATGGCGCGCCGGTGGAGAATCCCGAAACAGTGGCAACTGCAATCCGTATCGGCAAGCCCGCCTCGTGGAAACAGGCGGAAGCCGCGCGCGATGAGTCCGGCGGATGTATCAAAGCCGTCACGGATGAGGAAATCCTGAAAGCTTACGACATGCTGGCCAGTCTCGAAGGGGTATTCTGCGAACCGGCATCTGCGGCCTCTGTGGCTGGCGTCATCAAGCTGAATAAAGCTGGTGTTTTCAAGCCGGGTGACAGAATCGTTTGCACGCTGACCGGCAATGGTCTGAAGGATCCGGATACGGCCATGCAAAATGTACCCAGCCCGGTGACCATTGACGCTACCGAGGACGCAGTACGTAAGGTGCTGGATTAGCCTATATTTGACAACGAAGAGGGACGAATATGCCAACTTGCCAAATTCCACCGTTACGTTTTCAAAATACCGTTCGAATATGGAGAAAATAAGACGATGACGACAAACGACATCATCCTTTTGAATCAGCTACTTGACCAAAAGATATTGGAGATAGGCGAAGGCCTTGATGAATCCGAGTACTTTGAAATTTTCTCGGCGGAGCAGGCGCTGAAAGATGATGATTTGTCTTATGACGAGATATTGGCGGGGATCGTTGACGGTGGAGGCGATGGTGGTATTGATTCCGCCTATCTATTTATCAACGATACCCTTTTTCATGAGGATCTTGATATTGGCTCACTCAAGAGAAGTGCAACGCTTCGTCTGGTTCTCATTCAATCGAAGACCTCCTCTGGATTCTCCGAAAAGGCTATCCACAAGCTAATTGCAAGTGCCTGCGATCTATTTGATCTAAATAAGGATATTGCAGAACTTGAGCCGGTCTACAACGCCAAGCTTCTCCAGACCATTTCCAATTTTAGGGATGTCTATCTAGCGCTTGCCTCCAAATTTCCCTCTGTCTCTTTTGAATATCTGTCATCCGCCAAAGCGACAGATGTTCACCCAAACGTGGAGAGGAAAGTTCCTGACCTCAAAGCAACTATCGAAAGCCTCTTCAATCCTGTCTCTTTTGATTTCAAGTTCCTGACAGCTTCACACCTTTTGGCGTCCGCGCGCCGAAGTCCTGAGATAACCAGGAGTTTACTTTTGGCGGAAACACCCATATCAACAGGTCAGGAAGGGTTTGCGTGTTTAGTGGCGCTGAAGGACTTCCTTCCCTTCATAACCGATGACGACGGACACATTCGCGCTCATCTGTTTGAAGGAAATGTTCGCGATTACCAAGGCAAGACAGAAGTCAACAAAGAGATTCGCCAGTCATTGGATCGTGCTGGCCATGAGGATTTTTGGTGGCTGAACAATGGCGTATCTATCATATGTTCCAACGCAAGTCTGAGCGGCAAGACTCTTACGATTAAGGATGCAGAAATCGTCAATGGTCTCCAGACTTCGCGAGAGGTATATCACGCACTTCACGGCAAGGATCTTGCGGGAGAGACACGCCACATCATGTTGCGCGTACTGAAGCCTCAAACAGAGGAAAGCCGAGACAGGATTATTAAGGCAACGAACAGCCAGACGCCAATCCCTGCTGCGTCCCTTCGAGCAACTGATAAAATCCACCGGGACATCGAAGAGTTTCTCGGCCCGCGGGGATATTTCTATGACCGCCGCAAGAACTACTACAAGAATATTGGAAAGCCCATTAAGAGGATAGTGAGTATCCCCTATGTCGCACAGTCTGTGATGGCGTGCGCACTTGCTGATCCCGCTAATGCAAGGGCCAGACCTTCGAGTCTCATCAAGAATAATGATACTTACATGAAGATATTCAGCACTAGTTATCCTTTGGATATCTTCCTCAAGTGCCCCATTATCGTACGGGCGGTTGAGGGTAGCATCAAGCAAAGCGGAGATTCCGAGATCCGTTCTCACTCAAATAACCTTCGTTTCTATGTCGCCATGCTCTGGACTTTGCGCATATGCAGCGTACCTCACCCAACGGTTGAACAGGTTGCCAGCATTGATACCTCGCTGTTGACCAATGACACGATCATGGAAGCGACCAGAGAGGTTTACGGAATATACCGTGAGCTTGGCGGAACCGACCAAGTCGCGAAGGGGACTGAACTCGCTCCCAAACTGATGGCGGCCCACAAGGCAGCGTACAGTGAATCCAAACGGTAGACCAAGAAGAGACTATGAAGAAACGTGCTCCACGCAATAGAACATTGACCTGCACCGAGGCGGAGTTGGCATCGCTCTCAATGGATTTGTTGCACCTAACAGAGCCAGTACGCCCAGAATCACTAACGCATCGCATCGTCAATCAAGACCTCGAACACGCACTGCCGTTCTTGCCGACGGGGTTCGTCGATCTCCTGATTCTGGATCCTCCTTACAACCTGACAAAGAATTACAACGGTCATCTTTTCCGCTCCCGTGAAGCGGAGGACTATGTAGTATGGTTTCGCCGGGTACTCACGTCGCTTCTCCCTCTGCTGCGGCCCGGAGCGTCCGTTTACGTCTGTAGTGACTGGAAGACCTCTAATCTTATCTTTCCCGTGTTGGACAAGTATCTCCATGTCCGTAACAGAATTACTTGGGAAAGAGAAAAGGGGCGTGGTGCAAAGGCAAACTGGAAAAACAACACCGAAGATATATGGTTCTGCACCGTCAGCGATGACTACTGTTTCAATATTGATGATATCAAACTTAAGAGGCGTGTCTTGGCGCCGTACCGATCTGATGATGGAAAGCCCAAGGACTGGGAAGAATCGAAAAATGGAAATTACAGGCTTACGCACCCGTCAAACCTCTGGTCTGACATCACAATCCCTTTCTGGTCCATGCCGGAGAACACGGATCATCCTACTCAGAAGCCGGAGAAACTTATAGCGAAGCTTGTCCTCGCAAGCTCGAACTCCGGCGATTTCGTATTTGATCCGTTCCTTGGGAGTGGCACAACGGCAGTTGTCGCGCACAAGCTAAACCGGCAGTTTTGCGGAATTGAAATGAACCGGGAGTACTGCTGTTGGGCGGTAAAACGATTGAGACAGGCTGAAGCTGACAGGAGCATCCAAGGGTACGCGGATGGTGTGTTTTGGGAGCGAAACAGTTTGAGCGACCAGACAACACAAAAGGCGGTTAAGATATCCCACAGCCAAACCCTGGAGCTATTTAATGGCTGATGCTTTGCACCGCTTGTTGGAATTGATTAGAGAACATAACGGGATAAATGATAAAGCAAGCTTGGCAAGTATCGTAACGGATGAGCTACGTCTCGTAAAAGATCGATCAGTATACTACTGCGCTGACTACGCCCTGCGGTTCAGTTCGTCGGCTGGGCGCAACTTTGGGAACACAGTCTTGTCCTTATCCAAGCTTCAGAAGTATGACGACCGCCCTTTTATTGTGTGCCTCGTAACGCCATCACAGAATTACTGCCTAATCGCGAATACGACATTCCTCAAGAAAATCAGTCACAGCTCGCACGAACTCAGAGAGAATAACATCAGAGGAAGCTTTAACGGATCGGATATTACCAGGGAGTTTGAGGGGATATCCAACATGGATGAGAACATTGGCAGGCTTTTCGCTATTCATGCAGAGATTGGGTTCGAAGGCAACCTGTGCCGGCTTGTGGAGGAGACGAACAACATTTCCCCATCGGGAAACAAGTATCATGTCAACGATGAAGCATCAGCCGCAATACTTGAAGCTCCAGGACGAGCGATGCGCTTTGTTGACGCTGAGGATTGTGCCGTACTCAAGGAAGGGTTGGATACGCAGGTTGAAAAATTCAAGACGGAGATACTGCTGGCCGCACTCATCGAGAATGTCAATGTACGCGGTCGGATCATCGAGTATCTCATTGCCGGAGAAGATGAATCACTACGGCAACAGCTCATCTCCGCCTTGAAGGATAGTAATAGAGGCATACCCCAATTCAAGACGGACAATATGCTGGGCGACTACCACAGGCGTTTCGATGCTTTCGACACAGAAACGGATGTAAAGACGAAGATCATGATCTTGAATTCAAACCCAAAGGCATACAACCTGGACAAGATGCTCGAGTTTCTCACCGGGGATGGATCAGTATTCATGTTCTACTTTGTCGGTGTTGATCCTGGAAAAATCGTCAACACAGTGCTGATCTCAATGTTTCAGAAAGACCTGCTTGGTTCCACGATTCTGCTTAGGCACTGGGCTGGCCGGAATTCACGGGGGGTGTCGCAGTTTGAAGGCAAGACGATCAACGACTTGATCATTA
>CAYOUW010000070.1:0-10884 GCA_964407235.1 uncultured Zetaproteobacteria bacterium
AAGCGGATATGCCTTTTGAAACAATAATTGAAAAATCAGGTGAACATTTTGAATTCAAATAAATGGAATTAATAAGTCGACAAAAAACCCTGCAGCAAATGCGTCAGCGCGATTCAAGAGGAAAGCCTGTTCCATTTTCGTGTGCGGTTTGCAAACTCAACTATACTACCGGTACCGGCGGCGAACGATTGTATATATCGAAGGCTGTCTATTATCGTCAGAAACACATTGCAAAACCAAGATTGACCGACAAAACAAGGCTCCCAAATCACGAGGAAAACGGAACAATCAACTTATTATTGATACCTTCTAATGAAATACGCACAGTGCATGTGCGACTTATTGAAAAATTTAACGGAATGACGGTTTATGATTAGTCCTAAAATTAAAATATCAGATGATGGGTCAACCGCTTTTTTATCAGGAGCGCAGGCAATAGTTTCTCTTCCTGAAATAGGAGCAAAAGAGAGTAAATTTTACTGGAAACCGGAGAATAATCAGAAAGATTGGGCATACTGGGGTGATGATGATAAGAGACCTCAGAACATTCTCGAAGCCTCGGGAAAAAATGTAGTGGCCAGCTCAGGACTTGAGTGGCTCATTAATGCATTTTACGGCGGCGGCCTCGTTACTTATCAACGAACTATCGAAAACGGAAAAGAACAACTTTTTCGCAAGGATTTTCAGGTATTTGAAGACTTCAAAGATGAGAACTTCTTTGATGAAATACTTGAACAACTTATCACAGACAGTATGTTTTTCGGTATGAAAATACCAGAATTCTACCTTGGACGTGGGAAATACGCAAAAAAAATCGTAAAGGTAAATGCCCTTGATGCATCATTTACGCGCTGGGGCAAGATGAACCCCGGCAACCGGAAAATAACCAAGCTCTATTATTCAGCCCAATTTCCGGAAGCAAAACCAGACGAAATAGATTTTTCTCCTGTATTCGATATCACAAAACCGTTTGTAAATCAAAAATTTGTACATCGCTCACGTTATGTCGGCCCGGGTCGTATATACTATCCGAAACGCCCATGGCACTCAATTATCGATAGCGGGTGGATAGACATCAGTAATAACATTCCAGGGGTGAAACAAAGTTTGTTAAAAAACGCAATGAGTATAAAATATCACATAAAAATTCCTAAAACTTACTGGTCAGATAAATACAAAAACTGGGACAGACTTACACCTGAAGATCAGAAAAAAATGCGTCAGGAAGAAATGTTACGAATGAATGATTTTCTGACCGGAAAAGAAAATGTGATGAAAACATTTTTTTCACATTTCGCAATCGACAGAATGGGTAAAGCTATCCCGGGCTGGGACATTATCAAAATTGATAACGCTATCACCGATGGCACACTCACAATAGACCAGGCAGAGGCTAACGCTATGATATTGTTTGCACTCAATCTCGACCCTACCCTGAAAGGCGCCGGCTTGCCGAACAACAAACAAAGTGCCGGGTCAGGCAGCGATAAGCGTGAAGCAAAAGAGATTTTTGTCAGCAATCTCGGTTTACAGCGCCGCCGGTTCCTCGATTGGATTTATTTTTTGAAAAAATACAACGACTGGCCCCGCGAAATGGAATTCGGATTTAAAGATACAATCTTAACTACGCTCGATAAGAACCCGACAGGAACACAAAAATCATTATCGTCATGACAGAAATTATACAATCCATAACCGACCTGAAAAAGCATATTGCAATCGATTTTATCGCCGGCTTCGATGTGTTGGAATTTGCCGTCGAAGACCGCGAACAGGAATTGAAGAAAAAATACATCGGCGATGCGTTGTGGGCTAACCTCATTAAATCTTATGATGGAACTTTTCAGGATGCAAACCCTGAAATTGTCACGCTTCATACGAAGGCGCTTTGGTATTGTCAACGTGTAGTTTCTAATTTTTCGTTGCTCGATTATATTCCTGAAGGGCAGCTTGATATTTCGGCAAACGGCATCCGGATAACCACGAGTGAAAATAAAAAAAACGCTTTCCCCTGGCAAATTAAAAATCTGGAAGATAAATACAGAACTACCGCTGAGCGCAACCTCGAACTTTTGCTGCAATTGTTCAATGAAAATCTACTGCTCTTCGTAGATTGGACATCCTCGCCGGCTTATGTGGCCAATAAAGGCAATTTGATCAACTCTGCTCGCGAATTCAATACATATATAAACATTAACAATTCACACCTGAAATTTCTGCGAATACTTCCGGTGATGAGCTACGTGGAAGATTTCTATATGCGCTCAGTACTCGGGGATGCGTTCTATGAAGAGTTGCTTGAGCGCATAAAAGACGGCGAGGATATGGATGCCCTGCCTGCCGATCCGACAGCCGCCGTTATCGCAGCCGAATATGACAATGTTTTTGCGCTCGTGAAAGGTGCAATAACACATTTTACCGGTTTTGAGGCATCAAACGAAATAGGATGTGATAAAGATTTGTGCGAGAAAAAAGCAGCACATTATATGCAGCGATTGATTGAATATCTTAACAATATAGCAAGTGCTACCTTGTTCAATAATTATTTCACAAGCTCGAAATATACCGCTCCGGTTGATGATATCCCCTACAAGGCCGGCGAGGGTATAGATAATTCACAATTTTCAGGCGTTTTTGGTGCCTTTTAAAAAATGAAAAATGAAAAAATTAATCAATTCAGATAAAACAGCAACATTTTTACTCCTGATTATATCAGTATTGTTAGGATTTCTCGTATTTATCGGTAAAGGGCAGTTAAATTCAACCAAAGTTTTAACAAAAGAATTCACGAAATTTCAAATCCAAACTATTAAATCAAATTCTAAGCTCGACAAAACCATTCAGTTATATCAGCAGCACGATAACAATCTGTATCAGTTAGAATTACATCCCACGACCCTACGTTCCGAAAAGAATGAAAAAGACATTATTAAAGTTAAAGCAGACGTTACAAACCTTAAATCTATACTGAAATGATAAGTATTTTACTTCTTCTGTTAGCAGGCATTGCCAATGCCTTTATGGACATCCTCAAAAATCAATGGAATAATAGCAAATGGCAAAAACTTTCCATAACAAACTATTGGTATCGCTTTGCCGGCCCCGAAGCATGGAAAAACAAATGGAAAAAAGGCACAACTGACATCCCCCGGTTTTTCCTCTCTTCCACAGCCCTCGTATTTTTGACAGATGCCTGGCATTTTTTTCAAATGTTATGGCGACTCTCTTTTACCTTCGCTATTGTATTTTATCATCCGATGGTGAATTGGTGGGCTGATTTTATTTTTCTGAGCATTGCCTATCTCGCAGCTTTCAATTTGTTTTACGAAAAAATATTACGAAAATGAAAAATTTTCTCATTGCATACAATCTAACATTGGGCGACGAAGGTGGCTATTCAAATGACACAGATGATAGAGGTGGCGAAACCTATAAAGGTATCTCCCGCAATAATTGGCCAAAATGGGAAGGTTGGAACCTGATTGATGTCTTTAAGCGAAAATTTCCTTTATCTCAGATTAACAAAGAAATGTCGGAAAATTCCATCTTACAGAATATGGTATTAAATTTTTATCTCCAAAATTATTGGATACCAATGAGTTTAGCGGCTTTCCCCGAACTAATAGCGTCTGAATTATTCGACACAGCCGTCAACCAGGGGAAAACAACTACAATTAAATATCTTCAAAAAGCGCTTAATAAGCTAAACCGAAATCAAGAAGATTATCAGGATTTGATTGAGGATGGGAAAATTGGGCAAAACACCATTAAAGCTTTCAAAAGCTATATGGCTACAGAGCGTTTTGCCTCACGAAATACAGCGAAACTTATCAAATGGCTATTAAAATGGCTAAACTACTACCAACTACAGAAATATGATCAGATAACTTACAAAGACCCGGCACAGGAAATATTTATTCCTGGTTGGACAGAACGGGCTTAAAAAAACAAAATTATGTGGCAATTATTAGGTAAAATTTTCGGAAGCAAAAAAATAGTCGACAGCGGAATTAGCGGTATTGATAAACTTTTCTATACAAATCAGGAAAAGGCAGATTATCATCTGAAATTCCTCGCAGCCTACGAACCATTCAAGCTTGCTCAGAGATTGCTCGCGCTACTGGTAGTAGGCGCATATATATTAGTATTTCTGCTCGCCGCCGGGCTTATGATTTGGGGCGGAATCTCTGGAGATGCTACTATCACCAAAACCTCAGCAGATTTGATAAAATTAGAAAACGATTCGCTGGGATGGGCAATCATTACAATCCTTGCTTTTTACTTTGCCGGAGGAACGGTTAACACATTTCGACAAATGAAAAAACGTCAACCCAATGAATAACATCCGATTCGAAATAGAAGATAAAACCATAAACCGGCAGACGCCGGCAGAATGGAATGAGCTGAAACAGGCGCAACTTCTTTATCTTACTCCGAGGGTAATGTTTCAGGAACGGACGGAGACATTAAAAGCGCAGATTCTCTTTTATCTCTTGAAAGTTAGAAATAGCAAGCTCAAAAATATGAATATGAGCCAGCTTACAGGACTGTTTCCGGCTGTGGAGTGGCTTTTTTCAGAGCCAAACCTGACTATTAACCCATTTCCGGAAATAAAAGCCGGCAGAAAATCATTTATCGGACTTGCTGATGACATGAAAGATATAAACGTCAGCCAATTTGCTTTCGCAGATAAATTTTTCTCCTTTTTTCTGAAAAAAAAGGAAGAGAAATACCTGAATTTGCTTCTTGGAACGATTTTTATTCAAAAAAATCAAAAATTCAGAAAAGAAGCAATAGAGGACAACGCAGCGTTATTTTCACACGTTAAACTTGACAGACGCCTTGCAAGCATGGCGTTTTTCATCGGCAGTAGGAAAAAAGCTACGGATGCCTTTTCAGACATATTCAGTCAAAAAACAAAAAGACATGGACATGGAAAAACCGGGTGGCTCGGCTTCTTCTACGAACTTGCAGGCCCTAAAATCGGGGACTATAAAAAAGTAGCGGAAATGAATTTTTTTGAAATGCTCGGAATTATGCGTAAAATAAACGCAGATGCCCGCGAAGCAGGAAAACGGAACAAAAGAAGATAATGCATACAAAATTAAATTATGCGGAAACAGTTGCCCTTTTCTCAGAAATAGCAACACAACATGTTGATATTCAATATTTTGTTGAAGTTGACCTGCAGGAGATAAAAGATGTGGTGAAAACCGCAGCCCCTGTCCTGCTGTTTGCCGGATTTCGTGAAAATATATTCGGGTATAGGAAAGCGAACAATCAAGCAGGGAAAAGGATCCATTTTGCGGTAGTAGAGCGGCAGATAACGAAATCCAGAACAGTGAGAAGTAAACATCAGCTTATTGATGAATGTCGTTTAATGTGCATTGATGTCATTACCTGGTTGCGCCGCGAAAAATTACAAAATCGTCTGAATGGATTTGACCCTGACAGCGTAGAAGAAGGAGAAGCCATCATCTTGAAAGATGACGGTTTCGTGGGATGGGAAATGGGGCTGACTATTAATACTCCGATTAACCTGGCCTTTGTGCCTGCAAAATGGAACTTATGATATGGCAGCAACATTAACACTTATTTCCGGTCCGGCTGCGTTGTCATATTCGCGCAATGCAATGACTATTCAGTTAGAGACAATAGCGACCAATTCGATTGTTCTGCTCGAAATTTATGACGGTTCAAATGTGAAATTGGTTACATTGCAGGCGAGGCCTGACAATGCTTTTCATGTCTCGTTTGAAATATCAACAATATTAGATACTATTGTCGAATTTGAAAAACCCACTCTCACTGAACAATTTTTACAGGCAACAAAACCAATTTCGCTTTATCACTGTATTGCGACAGAATTAGATAGTAATCTCGCTTTATTATCAACGTTAAATATAGGATGGGACGGAACAACGGCCTCGTTGCGGATTATCAAAGGCGGATTGAGCGCAGAAACGCAATCAAAAGACATTTTATCTTATCTCAAAACAAATTTGAAATATTTAACATGGATTAATGAAGTCAATGCGACAAAAAATCAACCGCTTTTTCTGCATTATTTGAGCCAGGTAGCTTCTGAAACGATAACTGTCTATTTGACTATTTACTTCACAGATGGAACAACGGTTTCTACCACTCTCGCATCATTAATCGTTAGTCAATATGATATTTGGATGATTAATGCGGGATATTCGTTCAATGGGTTTGCAGACTATGAGCTTGGCAGAACTGCCTATAAGTACAAAATTGAAATATTGGCAGGTAGCGTTATCCGCGCAAGCATTGAAATAATTTTGTCAGAAGAAGACTATTTCAAGCCGGTTTATATCCTTAATGCTAACAGCCTCGGTGGTTTCGATTGTCATTTTTTTGAAGGAGACGGGATTGTTGCTCAGAAAGCAGACAAATCGATGGCGATTAACAATACTGACTACAACAAAAAAGATGTCATATTTGATGCTACATTAGAAAAAAGCATAGAACTGTCAACAGGATTCAAATCAAAAAAAGAAATGGATTCACTCGCAGAAATGTTGCTTAACAAAGCGGTATATGAGGTCGTGAGTAATCAACTCATCCCAATAACCTTCGATAAATCAATGCAGGTAAAATACAATTACAAGTCAGGACTTAACGGGATGAAATTGAAATATTCAAGAGCGAATAGAAACGTAAACTACACGCCTGATGAATTTCTCGATTAAAATAGACGGTGTAATAGCGGAAATGGTTGACAACGCAAGCCTTAAATATGTCATGATATCACCTGCTTTCTCAAAAAAAGCTATTATGGGCGATTTTTCATATCCAATTACTTTTCCGAATACCCCTCAAAACAGGAAGATATTCAAATTTGTGGAAATGAATGATATTTACCTCGAAGACACCAAGAGAAACTGCGAATTATATATCGACAACAATCTGTTTGTTGCAGCAACGTTTCAGATCACAAAGACGGATAAAATGGCTGTCTCGGGAAATCTGATCAATTCATCTTATGATTTAATCAACAACATTAAAGACAAAACGACAAAAGACCTGCAATTATATGAACAAACATTTGCAACCGAGGCAGACAAATGGACATGGCTTTACGATTCAATTAATTATGCTTATCCTACTTATATCTTCTCAATGTTCCCGGTTTATAATGACAATATAAACGAAATTGCCTATACAGATACTGACGGTACAGTGTTTAGTTTTCAGTTAGGAAACTATATTAACAGCATGAGGGAGCCAACTTTGGCAACACTTAAATTTGGAAATCCAAACCGGATAGTTTTCCCGTATCTTGCCTATATTATCGAACAGATTTTTGAAACATTTGGTCTTAAATTGAATTCAAATGCTATCTCAGGCGATCCTGAACTCGCAAAATTGGTATTACTGAATTTTTTAAAAACAACTTCAACAAGCAAAAATATCGATCCGGGCGGAAATATATTTCGATTAAAAGACCACATTGTTCAGGTTTCTATTACTGATTTGTTAGATGGTATTAACAGCCTGATAGGACATGCTTATTTTTTTGGAAATAAGGATAATACTGTAGAATCTATAATGCTCAAGGATCTGTTGAATCCCGGAAATTACATTGACTGGACAGACAAGGTTATTTCTATTGAGGAAAAAGAATTCAACCATGATCCTCATGGATTTTATCTTTATCAGGAATTTGACAGTAATGATAATGCAATTTCTACACGACAATCTGATTATGACATAGCGGCCACCTTAATAGCTGATTATTCGGTGGCTAATAACGACTTATTACCATCTGCACCTACCATCGGCGAGAAAGCGAAAATAATTGCTGAAGATGCCTGGTATAAATACGGACAACTACCAGGTGAACAGGGATTGACAATTTGGAGATTTCTTACATGGAACTTTTTTGGATTGAAAACCGGGGATGCTGCAAAAGAAAGGCCTGCAACCATGACAACAGTAGGGCCAAAATGGTACAAATGGCAATCATTAATTCTGGACGATCCTCCGACTCATTACGACCGCACCTGGATGATTCCGAACATCGACATGAAACTTGTAGAAAGCTGGGATTCCGGAAAATTCACAAAAGAAGCTCCGCGCGTTGTGTTTTATAGGGGATTACAAAAAGCGAAGGATGAAAACGGGTTGTGGAATATAGATTATCCATTTGGTACTTCCGGGAACCACGATGCACAGGGAAATCTAATCGGAAGCCTGAAACTTGCCTGGGACGGAAGCGACGGGCTTTATGAAACTTATTGGAAAAAATGGCTCGACTTCATTGATACCGGCAAAACCGTTAATCTCAATGTAAACCTCAATGTTGTCGATTTGCTTAACCTTGATTTGAAAAAACAGGTAAAAATAGGGCCAAATTTTTACCTAATAAAGAAAATAGAAATTAACCTGCCGATAAAAGGTCCGACTAAAATAGAGATGCTAAGGATTTAATTTGTAGTTTTGAGAGAAATTAAACATAATGAAATACTTTTTATTCCTTCTATCCTTCATCCCTGCGGTTGTAATTGGACAGCAAAAGCTGCAAACAAGCGATATGCGCGCAATTTATATGCAAAAAGTAATACAAGCTCCTCAGTATCCGAAACATCAACTATACGAAATAGCCCTTGGCTGGTCATCAGAAGTTTTCCTGTCGCCGAAAGATGCAATAACATTTCAGGATTCAATTATCGGAAAAATTAATCTCATGCTTGTTTTAAATTACAAAATAGGCCTAACGCATCTGCCTTTTCAAAATCTTATCTCAATTTATATAAAAAATCAAAAACTAAAAATTAGAATCGATAATATTAGCGAACTCGATTCAGGCTATCGATTAGAAAAATACATATTGAAAAGGGACAATACTTTCCGAAAAGCAGCGGGGTTGACGAAATCTGTTGAATCAAGTCTCAACAGCCTTATTAACAACTTAGAAAATTATATTCAAAATTACAAAACAAAAGATAGCAACTGGTAATCACTCAGTTTTATCTTCATTTTCACCTGCAATTTTTTTAAGAAGCCGGATTATTTCGTTTTGGTTACTTTGAATTTTCGTTATTCCGATAAACCAGATGATAGCGCCTCTCAGAAGTAGCAGAAGTCCAAGGGCAGCTATAACAATGATGAAAACACGTAATAAATCTAAATTTTCCATGACATAAATTTTAGAACTCAATATAAAAAAAATATGTAATATTGCAGTGTCTCACTTACTTCAACGCAAAAGGTTAAGCCATTTGCTCAAATTCTGATAGGGTCAGAGTACAGCGTTGAAGTTGTGAGACAGTGAGTAAATGGCTTTTTTATTTTTCAAAATGGAAAATCTTAAAAAGCTTATCGAGGAATTAAAACGAAAATTTCCACCTGCCGAAAGTGAAACTGAAAGCGATATTGTAATGTCAACTGCAGAAATTGAGAATTTGGTCATAGACCATGATTCTTCAATTGATTTGTTAAATGTCAATATTGTCCAATTACTCGAAGAAGCCGGTTATCATTACGAAGCTATTGAAAAAAACGATTTAATAGCGTTTGTCTGGATGATGAAAGAAAATTAAATCTCCGGCATGCGCTTTCGGAAAAACTCAATATCCCTGAAAATCATTTTTAAATTTATCAGAAGCAATCCTCCTGAACTTATTTAGATATTTTTGTGTTTCATCGAGACTGCTATGCCGGTTTTGTAACTGAATGTCCCGGGCATTAAATCCCTGGTCGAAAGCAAAGCCGTTACCCGTATGTTTAAAATCGTAAATTCCCTTCTTAATATTATGTTTATCCGCATAACGGCGCCATGCTTCCGCAATACGCGTTGGGGCTATCTCTTTTGTCCCCGGATTTAAATGTCTTGAGAAAATGTAATAGTCATCCGGAAACTCATGGCTCCAGTCCTTTAGGTTCTCTTTCATGTGAGTTGGAATTATAATGACCTGACTTTTTTTATTTTTTGTTTTGGTACCTGGCATCACAATCAGGTCATGGTCCCATAAAATGTCCCGGAATTGAAGTCTTACAATTTCGGCAGGGCGGAGAAAACAATAAAAAATTAGTTGGGTAATAGCATAAAGCTGGTAATTATAAGAGGGTAACGAATCGTTTATCTTCAACAATTCATCCGGCAGATAAGCAGTAATTTCCGGGTCTGGCGTTTGCTGTTTTTTTATTCTATTAAAAGGGTTAAAGATAATATACTCACGCTCAAGGAGAACATTGAATAGCGTTTTTAAGCCCGTAATTCTGTTATTATATGTGCGCAAAGAAATATTTTCATCAATAAGCATATAATCACAATAATCACGAGCAATCTTAGAACTCATTTCCTCAATAGATATAATATCCAAATGCTTTTCATGAAGATAGCGAAGAAAGATACGGACAATACTCCTGTACGTATAAGAACCCCGTTTTTTTATTGTAGCTTCTTTAATTTTCAGGGCAAATTCCAACGCGCTCACAAGATTAGTAAGCCTTATTTCATTTTCAGAATAAGGGTTCCATCCTCGTAGAAGCCTGTTGTTTACATCTTTTATCAGAAACTTAGCCTTTTCGTAACGAGAAACTTTTGTTTTGAGACGAAGCGAAATCCACTTCCGGAAGCGTTTCATCTTCCCAGTTTCGGGATGTTGGAAATAGTAATATACAAACCATTGCCTCGAAAGGTCGCTGTTTGCATCGTTGAGCCTTGCAAGTTTATATTTCATAAGCGAAGAATATTAGCCGGCCACCCTGCAAAGTGTCTAACATTCCTCAAAAACCAAAGTCTTAGAAAGACCCGATTTTTTTTGTTAATCATTTAAAGAACAATACTTTAAACAATTTGTGTAGCGGGGGCAGGATTGTACATTTGTTTTTAATTATCTATAAATCTGTTATTTA
>CAYOUW010000071.1:0-10489 GCA_964407235.1 uncultured Zetaproteobacteria bacterium
AAACATATCCGCTCCGGTTTCACCCAATGTTGTTGATGCGATCTTGATAACCCAATATAAAAATATAATGTGTGGAACCCTATTCAGAATTATGTTACTCAAATTATCCTTTCCTCTTCACTCTTCAGATGATTTTAACTTGGATTAACTACCGGAACCTTATATGCTGTGGCCTGTTGCGACAATTCTGATCGGTATTCTCCTGCTGGTCTGGGGTGCTGATCGTTTTATCGACGGTGCGGCTTCAGTCGCTAGAAATCTTCGTGTGCCGCCAATGCTGATCGGGTTGACGATCGTCAGTATCGGCACCTCATTACCGGAAATGGTGGTTGCCGCGATGGCAGCCCTGGATGCGAATCGCGATCTCGGTATCGGCAATGCACTCGGTTCCAATATTGCCAATATCGGGCTGGTCGTGGGGGTGACGGCGTTGATTATGCCGCTGGCCGTTAAATCGATAACGTTGCGCAGAGAAATGCCGGTGCTATTTCTGGTCACGGCGTTTGCGTTTGCGTTGATGGCGGATGGTAAACTGGATTTACTCGACGGAGTGATGCTGGTTGCGGGGCTTACGCTCGTGCTGATATGGCTTGCCCGTATCGGTCTGAAAGACAGGCGCGATCCTCTGGTGCGGGAATTCACCGACTCCATTCCGGATCAAATGGGTATGCGACAATCTGTTTTCCGGTTTGTTGCGGGGTTGCTGGTGCTCCTGGTCAGCTCTCGCATGGTGGTCTGGGGAGCGATAGAAGTCGCCCATACTCTCGGGATCAGTGATCTGGTGATCGGGTTAACCATTGTAGCAGTCGGTACCAGCCTGCCGGAACTGGTGGCATCGATTGCGGGCGCACTGAAAGGCGAGGCGGATCTGGCAATCGGCAATGTCATCGGATCGAATATGTTCAACCTGCTGGCCGTGCTGGCCATGCCGGCAATCATTCATCCCGGCACATTTGATCCGCGGGCATTATTGCGTGATTTTCCGATCATGCTGGGCTTTACCGTTGCCCTGTTTGTCGTCTCGTTCGGCTTGAAACTGGGGAAAATCAGCCGCTTTGATGGCGTATTGCTGGTGGGCGGGTTTGTCGGTTATCTATATTTTCTTTTTTTGCAGGCGTAGGAAAAGTCAGGGGTTGGGAGTCGGGCGTGAGGGGAGACAAGTCCCGCCCTTGACATGCAAATCCTGTCTAACCTGAACTATTCATAAATTATGCCCAATCTTTCAAAGGGAAAGGCCGACTCGTTTCAAGTATATCCCTGGTTTATACCGATAACCTGTTGACTGTGAATGAGAAATATGGTTATTTTCACCTGTGAACATGGGGATACGCAGATATGCGCGGGAGGCGCTCTGGATCGCGTGCGCGCTGGGGGTCGCCGCCTGCCGGGCTACGGTTCCCGCGCCCACCATGCCGGTGGGTGATTTATCCAAACCCTTTCCCCACTATTCCATGCATAATCTTGGTCCGCAACGCGTGCAAAAGTCCTTTGTCGCGCGCTTTACCGATCTGAATCAGGATGGCCATGTGGATTTGCTGATCGGCGGACGCAGGCCTGATTCGGGTTTCCATGTGGAATGGGGCGATGGTAAGGGGCACTGGCGCGCATTGGACGGGCCTCCGACCAGCATGGACCCGCGTGCGTTCGCCGTGGCCGATGTCGATCACGATAATCGTCTTGATGTATTGATTGGCGGGCAGGGCGATCAGAAGGGGCTTCAAATCTGGACTCTGGATGCCGGAAATGCATGGCATTTGCAGTCCGTGCCGACGGAGAGTGGTGATTTTCGTGATGTTGCACTGACCGACGTGAACGAGGATGGCTGGCCCGATGTGATCGCCGCACGGGCGGATTCCGAAGCGGATGGCGGTGTGTATGTGTGGCTGAACAATGGTCGTGGCGGCTGGGTTCCGCATATCGGCCCCACGCTGAATGGCATATTCACGGATCTGGCCGTGGCTGATCTCAATGCGGACGGCCATATCGATATCGTTGCCTCCCGCCGCGGCGGTATGGGCGCTCTCCATTCGTCCGACAGCAGTTGGCGGCAGGTGGGCGGTGTACAAATTTGGTATGGTGATGGCACGGGACGCTGGACTCCGGGAAATTTGCCCGCAAAAGGTGATGTGGAATCCGTAACCGTGGCGGATGTAAACGGTGATGGGCGCCTGGATATTGTCGATGGTCTCTACCAGCAGGGAATCGAGTTGTGGCTGGGCGGGAAGCATGGATGGAGCAAGCAGACGGTGGTGGATCATGGTACATGGGATGCGCTGCGCGTGGGTGATTTGGATGGTGACGGACGACGTGACCTGGTGGCGGCTTCGGGAGATGGCCAGGGTTTGGGTCTTTGGCGGTGGTCCGGCGATACGCCGGAGAATGGCGGATTTGACGTCCTGGACGGATGGCTGCCGAACCGGGGCGTGTATTTTGATGTTGATTTGGGCGACGTGCGCGGTAAGGGACTTCTGGATGTAGCCGCGGTGCGTGCCGACGGCGCGGTCCAGGTATGGTCGACCATCCGCGCAAAACCTTTGCCCGCCAAATACTTTATCGGGCAGCCAATCGGCAAAATCTTGCGTATTTATTTTGATACGGCATCGGCGAATGCGGAAGCAGGCGACGAGAAGGCGTTGAATGCATGGCTGGCAGGCTTGGGCGGCAAACCCGAAAAAATGTATTTCCGTATTCTCGGCAGGGCGGATGTGCGCCCTGTTCACAATGAGGTTTTCCCCAATAATGAGGCGCTTTCCAGGGCTCGCGCCGAGACGATGGCGGCCATGTTGCGCGGCCACGGGGTTCCGGAAGGGCAGATTATCATTAAAGCATTGGGCGACAGGAAACCCTTGCCGCCGGGATTGAGCAAGGAAGCCTTACGGAAAAACCGCCGCGTACTGGTGCAGGCATATCCGATGCGTTCAGTGCGCCTGCCTCTCACGGCGGGAAAGCCCAATCATCGGGATTTGTTTCATGTGAACGAGAATAAGGCGTTCAAGACCATTGGCGGCATTCCGGAATACAGGGTTGGCCCCGGTGATGAAATTGCCATCACTTTCTGGCAAGGCGGTAAGGCGGAAAAGCACAAGGTGGTGGTGCAGGTTAATGGCACCGTATCGCTGCCCTTTTTCCCCGCGGTACACGTGGAAGGCATGACGTCAAGCGAGATCGATACGTTTATGACGCAGGCGCTGAGACGGTTCGTGTGGCATCCGCGGGTGGATGTGCGCGTACTCAGGAAGCGGAGCAAAACCGCTACAATTTTCGGCCAGGTTCAAAATCTGGTGCGCCAGCCGACAGGTCCGGGAACCTATTTCCTTACGGGGAAAGAAACGTTGGTGAATTTCCTGTCACGTGCGGGCGGCCCTTCCAAGGATGCTGATTTGAGCAAGGTGAAACTAATTCGCCATGGCAAAACGATTCTGTTGAATCTGAACCGTGCGATCAAACAGGCGGACTGGCGGGAGAATGCCATCATTGATGCCGGCGATACGATCTTTATTCCATCGCTGTCCCAGTCCAAACGGCGGGTGTACGTGTTGGGACAGGTGAAGAAACCGGGCCTTGTGGAGTTTAGCGGAAATATCAGTTTGCTGGATGCGATTTCGAAAAGCGGTGGTTTTGGCAATCATCCTTATTATCCCGACATTCGGGTGATTCGAGCGAACCGGGACAAGCCGTTGATTCTGGCCGTAAATTTTAATCGCCTGCTGGAACAGGGAGATCTGACTCAGAATCTGGCGCTGAAGGACAAGGATATCATTATCATTCCGCGCAGCCCCATCGGCAACTGGAACGAGTATATCAAGGATATGATGCCGTCGATAAACCTGCTCTACCGGCCGGTGATGACCGCATATGAGCTGCAATTGCTTACCAATGCGTTTAGCCGCCCATGATATGACGAGTGCGATTTCCACCCCTGCCGGCTACGAACTCAACCTGGAGGAATACTGGCAGATCCTCCTCCGCCGCCGCTGGGTCATTCTGTTTTGCGCTTTTTCTCTGGGTGCGTTTAGCTGGCTGTTTACATGGATGAACCAGCCGCCGCCACTGTATTCCTCCAGTGCTTCGGTGAAAATCATGCAATCCACCGATATGACCGGATTGCTGTTACAAAACCTTACATTCAGCTCCGTGGATAATATGAGTACGCAGCTTGCGCTGGTACAATCTTATGCTCTGATGGAAAGGGTCGCCAAACGTTTGGGACTGATTCCGAAGCGGATAACGAGCGCGGAGATTCGTGCAAATCCATCGTACATTAGCGAGGTGCTTGATCTCAAGGACGATGTGAGCGCCGAGCAGGAAGGCGCCAGCAGTATTATTATTATTAAAACGACTTCTTCCAGCGCGGAATTCGCCCGCGATCTGGCTCAAGCCGTAGCCGAGAGCTTCCGCGCATTTAATATCGAGGAGAAAAACAAACGGGTTTTTGAGGCCAAGCGATTCATTCAGCAGCAACTTGTGGTGGTAGGAGATCGCTTGAAAAAAGCCGAGGAAGCGGTACGGGATTACCGTCAGAAAAACAACCTTTCAAACGCAGGCCAGGGCTCCAAAGTGATGGCCAATGTGGTCGTGGATCTTGAGCAGAAATACCGTCATCAATCAGGACACCTGAATGAACTGCGATTTGCCCTGGCGCGACTCAAACAACGTGTTCAGGAGGGCCGTTGGGATTATGAGGCGGTAACGGTTTCGGGTAAGGTCAGTCAGTACTTTGATGAATTGAACAAGCGGCTGGTGGAAATGGCGTTGAAACGCACGGAGCTTTCAACCAACTTCACCGATGAACACCCCCAGATCCGGGAATTGCGTTCACAGGCCAATGATATTCTCTCCAGTATGGTGGATGAACTGGCGAATCAGGTCAATCTTACCCGCCAGCGTATGCGTGATTTGCAAAAGAGTATTGAAGCCGCGGAACGGAAGTATCAGGGGGTGCCGGAACAGGCACTGGTGTTGCGCCGTCTGGAGCGTGCGGTCGGCACCAATGAAGAACTGTTCAATCTGTTGGAGAAAAAATACCAGGAAGTGCTGATTAAGGAGGCGGAAAAGGTCGCGGAGGTCAGCCTGATGCGCCCGGCGTTAATCTCCTATATCCGTATCAATCCGGTGCGCACCCGCCAAACGGCCATTGCCGGGTTTATTCTCGGTCTTGTTCTGGGGTTGATTATCTCGCTGGTTCTGGAAGCGATGGACACTTCCGTGGGCACCATTGAAGAAGTGGAAAGCTTCCTGGAAGTGCCCGTTGTCGGTTTTGTCCCGTACCTGGCGCACGATGAGGCCGTGGAATTATTTTCCGGCATGGAAGGCCTGGCTACCAGTGGTCATGAGCTGGAACGGCAGATACGTCTGGTGACGCATTTTGCACCGCCTTCCACCATTGCCGAGTCCTATCGCAGCATGCGCACCAATTTACTATTCTCACAAACGGGCGAACACCGCGTGATTCTGGTCACCAGTGCAACCATCAGGGAGGGGAAAAGCACGGTGTCGGCCAATCTGGCCATGGTCGTAGCCCAGCAGGGCGCGCGCGTATTACTGATTGACGCGGATATGCGCAAGCCTCTGCAACATAAAACATTTGGATTAAAACGGGAGCCGGGCCTGAGCGGGTATCTATTGGGGCAAATTTCATGGCAGGATGCCGTACGGCGCATCTCCGACATATTACTCGGCGATTTTGGCGTGGATCAGGCGTTGATGACGCCTGGCCTGGATCAACTGGATATCATTACCTGCGGCCGAAAAAGCGCCAATCCATCCGATTTGCTGGCGGCTCCCGCCATGGGGCTGCTGCTGGAGCAGGCGCGTTCGGAATATGATATGGTGATTCTCGATATGCCGCCATTATTGCATACCACGGATGCGACCATCATCGCCAGCAAGGTGGATGGCGTTTTGCTTGTTTACCATATCGGAGCCGTGGTGCGTGGTGCTTTGAAGCGAGTGAAAACAGGGGTTGAATCCGTGGGTGGAAAGGTTCTGGGCGTGGTCCTGAACGGTGTTCGTGGCGAGATGTCTGCCGATTACAGTAAATACAAAATGGACCGTTACTATGCCTATGCTTACGGTGAACACGCCGAGGAGCGGGGATCCTGGCTGGATCGTGCCAATGCTTATGCCCATCAGGCGTTTCGTAAGTGCTTGAAGTATGCGCGGATACGGGGCCGGAGCTACAAGGGGTGAAGCTAATGTTTACGCGGGATCGCTGAATGCAACGCCAACTGGCTCGTTTGCGGCGAAGGAAACGCATGCGGCGGCGTATCCTGGTCGTGCTGGGCGTTTCCCTCGTCGTGGCGCTGGCGGTCGTGTCCATACGGTCTTGCACCGACAGCTTTAATCGACCCTATAATCAGGGTTACCGTCCCATGGATGGAAAGCGTGCGCAGCAGCCGGGTGTCAACCCATGAGTGCGTTGACCGTACGTATACCCTTTCCTCCCGCCGTGTTGCTGACTCTGGTGGCGGTCACGCTGCTGTTGTATGCGGCTTATCTGATCGCACCGGACTCCGTGCGTGTGGCGCTGATCATATGCGCCGGAATGATGGTGGCGGTGGTTGCCTTTACCAGCGTTGAACTGGCGCTGTACTTACTCATTTTGTCCACGCTTTTGTCCCCGGAGTTACAATTTGGCGGTGAAAGCCATGCGGCGCGAATCACTTCCACTACGGCTTCACGTGGCGTTACGCTCCGACTGGATGATTTGCTGCTGACCGTGATTTGCCTGACATGGCTGTTCCGAATGGCGGTGCGCAAGGAGTTGGGCGCGGTACGTAAAACACCCATCAATCAGCCCATTGCCTGGTACTGGCTGACAACATTGTTGGCGACTGTTGCCGGTTTTTATGCGGGGCGGGTGGGGATGTACGGCTTCTTTTTCGTGTTGAAATACCTTGAATACTTCGTGCTGTTTTATATGATTGTCAATCAGGTTCATGATGAAGCGGCCATTAAGCGCTATGTCATGGTGATGCTGTTTACCTGTTTTGTGGTCAGTATCATGGGTATTGCGCAGATTCCCGGCGGAGGGCGGGTGTCCGCGCCCTTTGAAGGGAGTGTCGGCGAGCCGAACACTTTTGGCGGTTATCTGGTCCTGATGTTTGCGGTGACTCTGGGACTGTTCCTTAACGAGGCGGACAAAATGAAACGCTGGCGATGGGCGGGGTTACTGGTCATCATTGTCGTGCCGCTCGCATTTACGGAATCGCGATCATCCTATCTGGCCTTTGTGGTGATGATGGGCCTGTTTATCCTGTTTTCCCGGCAGCGGCGGTTGTTGCTCGGCGCCTGTCTGGTTGCCGCAACACTGCTGCCTTTCGTGTTGCCCGCGAGTGTCATCAATCGGGTGACCTATACCTTTGCCCAGCCGAAAGAAGCCGGACAGATTAAAGTAGGGGATGTGCATATTGATACATCCACCAGTGAGCGGCTTCGTTCATGGACGCGGGTATTGACCAGAGATTTTCCCGAGCATCCCCTGCTGGGTGTTGGCGTAACCGGGGGTGAATTCCTTGATGCGCAGTATCCGCGTGTTTTATTGGAAACGGGGATAATTGGTTTGGCTTTATTTCTCTGGCTGTTGCGCCGCATCTGGGTGTTGCTCAGGGTATGTTACCGGGATATCTCCGATCCCTCCCTCAGGGGGGTAGCGCTGGGAACGCTGTGCGGTTTCGGCGGATTGCTGTTTCATGCAATCGGGGCCAATACGTTTATTATCG
Source organism: uncultured Zetaproteobacteria bacterium (assembly GCA_964407235.1). Taxonomy (GTDB): domain Bacteria; phylum Pseudomonadota; class Zetaproteobacteria; order Mariprofundales; family Mariprofundaceae; genus JAUZQZ01. The sequence continues at coordinate 7,722 of CAYOUW010000071.1, forward strand.
TCCGTATTATGGAGCCATTAATGATTTTGATTGGACTGCTGTTGGCTGCCTGGCTGGCCGAACAACAAAAAACCGACAATTATTTACAGGATGGAGGCGTTGCATGACGGGCATGCACACTCGGGTAATGGCGCGTCATATCAGTATGGTTCTGCTGTTTGTCTTTTTGGCGTTTCCGGGATTCTCCGGCCTGGCGCGGGCGGGATCATGGGCCATTCAGGATGCCCGCTTGTGGACGGCGCCCGATCATACGCGGGTCGTCTTTGATTTGAATGGTCCGGCGGATTACCGGGTTTTCCGCCTGAAATCGCCGGATCGTATCGTGATTGATATGCGCAACGTTACGTTGCGCGCCGGGCTGGAAGGGTTGGTGAAGCAGGACCCCGTACTTTCAGCTATTCGTTATGGTCAATGGGGAAAAAAGGGTCTGCGACTGGTGATGGATGTGAAAGAAAGCGTACAGCCCCGATCCTTTCTGCTCAAACCCATGCATGGCAAGCCTTATCGTCTGGTCGTGGACCTGATGCGCCGGAAAAAGACCATGCGCGCCGCCGTGACCGCGTCACAGGTGCGTGCCCGCAAGCAGATTATCATTGCGGTGGATGCCGGTCATGGCGGCGAGGATCCTGGGGCGATTGGTCCGCATGGTCTCAAGGAAAAGAATGTTACGCTGGCCGTTGCCAGGAGGCTGGCGCGTGCGATCGATGCGCAACCGGGTATGCGTGCGGTGTTGATTCGCAAAGGTGATTATTTCGTACCCCTGGTTCGGCGCGTGCGTCTGGCGCGCAAGGCCAAGGCGGATATGATGATCAGCATTCATGCGGATTCGGTCAGGGCGCACAATGTTTCGGGCGCCAGCGTTTATACCCTGTCCGAAAAGGGCGCTTCGGATCATGTGGCCGCCATGCTGGCCAGGAAGGAAAACTCATCGGACGCCATTGGCGGCGTCAGGCCCGGGGAGGTTCAGGATCCGGTGGTGATCCGTATTCTTGCGGACCTCATCAAGCGCGACAGCCTGAATAGCGCCGAATTATTGGCGAGTGAGATGTTGAAGTATGTCCGGCGTGTTGGTCCCGTCAAATACAGCGTTCCCAAACACGCCCGGTTTGTGGTGCTGGGCGCCCCGGAAATCCCCAGTGTGCTGGTGGAACTGGATTATATCTCCAATCCGCGGCGGGAACGCCTGCTTCGCAGCAGCAGGCATCAGAAACGTTTGGCCACGGCATTGTTACAAGCCAGCAAGTCCTTCCTGCGGCGGCAGGGGAGGTTGCCATCGCCAAAACGGCGGGCGCGAATCAACCCCTCCCGTTCGCCGAAATCCTGATTATTTTCTGAGTTGCCGATGTATATGAGACTGTTAGGATTCTTGCGGCCTTACCGCATGCGCGTAGCCATTGCCATGCTCTGCATGATCATTCTGGGCGCGACCACGGCAATTTTGGCATGGTCGCTGAAACCGGCGCTGGATGACGCATTGTCGGGGAAGAACATGAACATGATCTACCTGATTCCTCTTTTGGTCATTGGTTTGTATGCTCTCAAGGGCGGCGCCTATTACGGGCAGGCTTACCTGATGGGTTATGTCGGCCAGAAGGTGATATACGACCTGCGCAACCTTATTTATGACCATCTGACCAGACAGGCGCTGGTGTTTTTCGCGCACCGCAAGACCGGCGAGCTACTGGCGCGCATCAGCTATGACGTCGCATTGGTGCAGGCCGCCGTCAGCACTTCCGTAACCGCCCTGATGCGGGATTCCGTCAGCATTGTTTTTCTGCTTGGCGTGGTGTTTCTTCAGGACTGGACGCTGGCGCTGATTGCCATGCTGGTCTTTCCACTGGTGATTTATCCCATTGCCCGTTTCGGCAAAAAGATGCGGCATGCGAGTTCGGATGGACAGGTTTCCATGGGGGAATTGACCAGCCTGGTTGAAGAGACCGTGGGTGGTATCCGCGTGGTGAAGGCGTTCGGGATGGAGGATTATGAGCGCGGACGCTTCCGCGGGCTTACGGGCGATTTTCTGCATCATCAGATGCGCATATTTCGCGCTCAGGCACTCTCTTTTCCCATCATGGAGCTACTGGCCGGCTTTGGTATTGCCGGTGTTCTTTTCTATGGCGGATTGCGTGTCGCCTCCGGTGCGACCACCGCGGGTACGCTGGTGTCCTTTCTGGCTGCGTTGATCATGCTTTATGAACCGGTCAAACGCCTTTCCCGCGCCAATAATGAAATTCAGCAGGGGTTGGCGGCTTCCGAGCGCGTGTTCGAGATTTTGGACGAACCCGTGGCTGTGGAGGATGCGCCGGATGCCATTGATCTTCCGGGATTTTCCAAAGGTATTTGTTTTGAGCATGTGGCGCTTCAATATGCGGGAGCAGACAAGCGGGTATTGCTGGATGTTAATTTTAAGGTTCTTGTTGGCGAGGTGGTGGCGCTGGTGGGGCGCAGCGGTGCGGGCAAGACTTCCCTGGCTAATCTTCTGCCGCGCTTCATGGACGTGACCGGCGGCGCGGTACTGGTTGACGGCCTGGATGTACGCAAGCTGACGCAATCCTCCCTGCGAACGCAGATAGCGATGGTGACGCAGGAGGTGATCCTGTTCAATGATACGGTGCTGAACAATATTGCCTATGGCCTTGAAGATGTTGATCATGCGCGTGTGGAGAAGGTGGCCAGAGCTGCCAACGCACATGATTTTATTACCAGGCTGCCCAAGGGATACGATACCCTGATTGGCGAGCGCGGCGTCATTCTCTCCGGTGGCCAGC
>CAYOUW010000072.1:0-9708 GCA_964407235.1 uncultured Zetaproteobacteria bacterium
ATCCCTGATGGGGGATCGTCTAGCGGCAGGACTGCGGACTCTGACTCCGCCAACCGTGGTTCGAATCCACGTCCCCCAGCCAGTTTTCAGGGGTTTTGCGAGCATGAAATTTTCTTAATCTTACCTTCACTATATTTCAATGAACAATCAGTACAATTCGAACTGTCCGGCGCCATTCCCTCCTCCCCTCCCTATAGATTGCGCCGGATGTTCCAGGCCCCGGCTCCCCGCCGGGGCTTTTTTTATGTTGCTTCGCTGAGGTGGATTTCCGCAATCACCGGCAAATGATCCGAGCATGCAAAAGGCATGGTCTGAAGGTGGCGAATCGCCAGATCGCCTGTCGCCAGAATATGATCCAGTTGCCGCTGCGGACGCCAGCTTGGAAAGGTGTATGGATGTTCAGACGTATCTTCCAGCGCGGTATGAGATAAAAGATAATTGAATTCCCGAGAGTCCGGTTCGCAATTCAAATCGCCCATCAGGATAGCGCTTTGATAACTGTTCAGGCGCTGGATCAGAAACTGTATTTGCCGTATCCGGCTCGATTTTTTGAGTGATAAGTGAGTGATAAATAAGGCAATCTCCCGATCATTGAAGCGTAATACGGCCTCCATGAGGCCACGGCCATGCCTTGAGGCGGGGAGTCGGTGCCGCACCAGTTTCGTGCATGGAACACGGCACAGGAGCCCCAGGCTGATGCTCGCAATACGCCCGACATCGCGTGTGATCTGGGTATGGCAATACGGCATGCCGGTACGGTATGCGATGAATTGCGCCTGATGAACCTGGTGCGTACGAAATGAACCGCTGTCAGCTTCCTGCAAGGCAAGGATGTCAAAATCATGCAATTGTTCGGAAATCATGTTGAGGTTGGTGAGCAACTGCCGATGTGGCAGTACATACCGATAGCTATGCGTCAAAACATGTCGAAGGCGTCGACTGCCAATACCGGCCTGAATGTTAAAGGTGGCGACACGCAGCAGTGGCGAACCGGCTGCTTTGTTCAGCGACTTTCTCCAGACCGGACGAACTCTCGCAGACGGATGATCTTGACCTGTAATTGGTGTTCGGCGGCATTGCCTGCGATCACATCCGGAACCGGAACAGGCGATCGCCGCGCATCAACCGCTGCATAGACCATGATGGATTCCATGACAAGCTGTTCATCGACGGCAAGGACGAAAACGGGAACCCAGAGACTGGTCTTGCCAGTGAATGCAACCTGCGCCCGTAACGTCAGCATATCGCCTTTGTAAGCAGGCCGGTGGAAGCGCGTCTGATGCACGGCAACCGTCAGGCAATCCCTTTTGCAGAAGCTATACGCGGCAAGAAACCCTGTTTCATCGGCCAGCATCAGGAGTCGCCCGCCATGCATGAAACCATAGCCGTTGAGGTCGGTCGCCAATACGGTATAGCTCTTCTGAATGGCAGTTTCCGAGATCAGTGTTTTCTGCATGGGCGGAAGGTAGCCCTTGAAAAAGCAAAAGGGAAATGGCATGTAAATTGCTATTTGTCAGGATATGACGGAATCAAAGGATCAACTTCCCGGGAAATTTAAGTATTCGGAACAGTCAACCCCCGTGGGTAGGCCGATGCCAGCCACTTCATTTTTACCTCCCGAAACGGTTAATATGATGATTCAATATGGTCCGGATTTCCCTATGGATCTGGCTTTTGAAGAGAATATGAGTATTTTATTCAGTGACATGCGTGGATTTACTGAAATGGCCGAATCTCATGACCCGCGCCAGGTCTATGCCACCATCAATGCCAGTTTGGCGATTCAGACGAAACTGGTGTTAAGCCACGGGGGTAGCGTGAACAAATTCCTGGGGGATGGGCTGCTGGCATGTTTCTCGGGTGAAGACCGGGGAATTCGCGCTGCGGATTGTGTGTTGGAAATGACGAAAACATTGCGGGATCGGGAAGGCCGGTACGGTCTCTTGCCGTGTCCCGTAGGTTTCGGATTGAATGATGGAAAAACATTGCTTGGCATTCTGGGTTCGAAAGAACGCCGGGAATTTACAGTGATCGGTGATGTGGTGAATACAGCCGCGAGATTGTGCGGCATTGCCGCGCCGTTCCAGGCGCTTATGACCGAAGATGCTGTCCGTGCAATTCCCCGGGATATGGCGAAAAAGAATTGTTGCTTCTATCGGGATCAGCATTTCAAGGGAAAATTTGAACCCACCAGAGTATACAGTCTGAAATCCTGATCATGGCCTGAATCATTCATGAATCGCCGCAATGATTTGATACGGCTTCTGTATGAACGGTGCTGCTGCTACACTCCCCGCTGATGAAACGACGTTTGAGCTTCTCGCTAACCTGCCTGATGGTTGGCGTGTCTGCGTATCTGAGCATGGGCGGATCCGCTTATGCCAATCCCGGCATCCGTATGGCTGTGGATATCGGCAGCAAAGTCGTCTCTTGCAATGCGCATGTCGACTATGATCAGAAACATCTTGCCAAGGTATTGCGCGAAGGCACCGGGATTAGCGTCAGTTGGGAGATTGATGTTGACGCGATCAGAAAATACTGGCTGAACCGTGCGGTCGCTACGGTGACCGTAAAGCGGCGGGTGGCGCCGGATTTGGTATCACAAAGCTGGGAACTCATTGATATAACCAGCGGTATTTCACAACGGGTATTTAATCTGGCGCAGGCGGTGCGGTTTCTTACGCGGCTGAAACATTTTCCCGTGATTGACCGCAGCCTTCTTGGATCCGGTCGCCGTTACCGGATGACTGTTAAGGTCAATGAGATAGAGGGCGACGTGCATCGGAGCAGGATTGCTATCTGGCTGGGTTCCAGCAGTGTTGAAACATCCGCAGGGTTTGCGTTGCCATGAAGAACGCAGGATTGATGCGTTTTCTCCCTTTTTTGATGTCTGTTCTGCTTCTGATGGGTGTTGGTATCGTATGGCCCCGCGATACGGACAGGGGCGCGGGTTCCCTGTTGGCATGGACGAATGTCGTGCTGATGCTGATTCTGGCGGGGTTGTCCATGCAATACGGTTTACGCCTGTTGCGCCAGCGCGGTGAACTGCGATCCGGTTCCCGGCTCAGGGCTAAACTGGTAATGGCGCTGGTTGGCATGCTGATGGTTCCCTCCATGATCATTCAGATTACGGCCAGCCAGATGGTTGAACATGGTCTGAATGTATGGTTCGACGTGCGGGTTGATACGCTTCTGGATCGTGCGCTGAATTTGGCGCGTGGATTTTACGGGCGCGTGGAAGAGGATTTAAAACAGGGGATGCTTACTTATGTTAGTGATGCTGTTCTGGTGGATGCCATGAGGCCTCCCGTTGACTATTCCAGATTGAATCATCGGCTCGAGGAGATTCAATCCAAGGAAGGCTGGCAGCGTTTGCAATTGTTTGATACCAATGATCGTTTATTGGCCGGCGTGCAGGAAAGTGGCCTGGAGGCGCTGGAGACTGAACCGCTGGATGAGAATGCCAAGCTGGCCATGACGCTGGGGCGCACGGTGACCGGCCTGGTAACAGCGGATGGCCGGGAAGTGGTGGAGGGTTATGCGCCACTCAGGGGTCAGCATGGTATCGTAGGACTGCTTCGGGCCGAAATTACACTCCCCCCCGGCGTGGTGCAAAGTGCGCGATCCGTTGAAAAAGATTATAAAACCTACCGTGAACTGGAACGAAATCGCCAGGCTATCGGCGGTTTGTTTGTCAATGCCATGTTGATTGTGACGCTATTTGTCGTGACGATTTCCGGTGGTGTTGCGATTGTGTTCGCGCGTCGTTTGACCTCACCTATCGACCGTCTGGCGCGGGCTTTGCACCGCGTGACGGAAGGCGACCTGGATGTGTCCATTGCGGAAACGACGAATGACGAGTTGGGCTCACTGGCGTATTCCTTCAATCGCATGACAGAAAAAATGAAGGATAACGTGGACGCGCTTAAGCGGGCGCAACAGGAGCTGACCGAAGCGTTAAATAATAGCCGCGCCCGCAGACATATTCTGGAAACGCTGTTGGCCAATCTGCAGACGGGCGTGTTGCTCTCCGATGCGGATGGCCGTATCCGCATTCTGAACGAGTCACTGAAATCGTTGCTCAATCTTCCCTCGGGATGGGCGCCGGGGAAGGATATTTCCAGCCTGTGTCATGGCCGTTTGCATGGCGTAGGACAGTTCTTTGATGAGTTGCGTGACCAGGGTCAGGAACACCTGCAGCGGGAGCTCAATATTACAGTCGGCAGGGTGAATCTGCATGTTCTGGCAAGAGGTGCGCGGCTACAAGCGGGCGGAACAACCGGGCTCTCCGGTTATCTGGTAGTGATGGATGATGTTAGCAGTCTTGCGGAAGCGCAAAGGCATAAAGCATGGGCGGAGGTTGCCAGAAGGCTGGCGCATGAAATCAAGAATCCGTTAACGCCAATCAAATTAGCGGCGGAGCGCCTTGATCGCCGTTTCTCCAGTCAGGTGGATCATGCTGACGTGTTTGATGCCTGTACGCATACCATTATCGGGCAGGTGGAGCGGTTGCAACGTTTGATCAGTGATTTCTCCACACTGGCCAGATTGCCGCAGCCGCGGTTGAGTGAGGTCTCTCTGGCGCAGTTACTTCAGGAAATGCGCGGGCTCTATGCCCCTTATCCGCGTGTCACCGTAGAATCGTTCGATGAGTCCGCCGCATGCATGTGTGATGCGGATCAGGTGCGGCAGGTACTGATTAATTTACTCGATAACGCGATTGCCGCTACGAGGGAAAATGGCGGTGAAGTGCGGCTTTACGCGAAAACAGGGGAGACCACGGCTGAATTCCACGTGTTGGATGAAGGAGAAGGGATCCCCGATGAGGACCGCGAACAGATTTTTGAACCCTATTATTCCACCAAGGCGGAGGGTTCCGGGCTGGGTTTGGCTATTGCGTATCGCATTGCCCAGGAGCATGAGGGAGATTTGAAGATTAAATCAACGAGAAACCCCACGCACTTTTGCTTGTGCTTGCCATTGCCGGTCCGCACCATGGAGGCAGCATGAATAAACGTATCATGGTTGTAGATGATGAACGGGCAATCCGTGATTCACTGCAAGGCTTGTTTGAAGATGAAGACTATCTGGTGACGTGCGCCGCCTCCGGTGAAGAAGCGGTGGTTCGCTTTCGCAAGGATCCGGTGGATTGTATTCTTCTGGACATCTGGATGCCCGGTATTGACGGGCTGGAAACTCTGGCGCGTTTGAAAAATATGGATGACAACGTGCCTGTGGTGATGATGTCCGGTCATGCCACGATTGATACTGCCGTACGTGCGACACGGCAGGGGGCTTTTGATTTTGTCGAGAAACCCCTTTCTTCGGATCGTTTGCTGATTTTGATGCGCAATGCCCTGGAAAAGCGCAAACTTGCGCGTGAAAATTTCGAGTTGAAGCAGGGTGCAGGGCCGCAATCGCGGCATGAACTCATTGGTCAAAGCGCGGCCATTCACGATGTCAGGAAGATCATCCAACAAGTCGCGGCGACGGATGCGCCGGTTCTGATTCTGGGTGAACACGGCACGGGCAAGGCCCTGGCCGCAAGGCTTCTGCATCAATATTCCAAACGTTCCGAAGAAGCGTTTGTCGCGGTGAATACGGCAAGCGTTCCCGATGAGCGCATGGATTCTGAATTGTTCGGGCATGAGAAGGGGGCGTTTCCCGGCGCCCTGCATGCCAGGCGGGGACGTTTTGAGGCGGCCAATGGCGGCAGTCTGTTCTTTGATGAGTTGACTGATTTAAGTCTGGCTGCGCAAGCCAAGGTGTTGCGTGCGCTACAGGAGCATGCCATTCACCGGCTTGGCAATCCTGCGCCTTTACTCGTGGATATCCGGCTTATTGCCGCCAGCCGCCATGATCCGGATCAGGCGCTTCGTAACGGCGTGGTGCGCGAAGATTTCTATTACCGCTTGAATGTAGCCAACATCCGCTTGCCTGCTTTACGCGAACGCATCGAAGATATTCCTCTGTTGGCGGAAGCGCTGGCGGATGAACAGGCGGAAACGCTGGGGGGCGATCCGGTTCGTTTTACAGCAGAAGCAGTGGCCAGATTGCAATCCTATCCATGGTCCGGAAATGTGCGGGAATTGCGTAATTACATTGAACGTTGCCATATTCTCAGGCCGGGAGAATCCATTGCGGTGAACCATATGCCGCCGCTGGAGCAGGGGGGCATGCAGACTGATACGGGTATGTCTGATAATTTCCGTTCCGCCCGCGAGGCCTTTGAACGGAGTTACCTGCTATATCATCTGAACATAAACGGCTGGAATGTAAGCCGTACAGCAGAGGATATTGGCATGGAACGTAGCCAGTTACACCGCAAAATCAAGAGTTTCGACCTCAATGAATCCAGGGAGAGTGACGTATGAATGTCCTGATTCTCGGCGCGGGCGAAGTAGGGTTCAATGTGGCTCAGAGGCTGGTGACGGAAGGGGCCAATGTCGTGGTGGTCGATACGGATATGCAACTGCTGCAGCGTGTGTCGGATTGCATGGATGTCCAAACCGTTCATGGGCATGCCTCACTGCCCAGCGTGCTGGAACGCGCTAATGCCGCCAATGCGGACCTTTTAATTGCCGCCACGACGAATGACGAGGTCAATATGCTGGCCTGCCAGGTGGCGCATTCGCTGTTCAAGGTTCCCACCAAGATCGCGCGGGTGAGGGAGCCTGAATATGTTCGGCATAAGGAACTGTGTGGTCGGGATGATTTACCCATTGATCTCATTATCTCTCCTGAAACCGAGGCGGCAAGGACCATCGTTAAACGCTTTCAGGTTTCATCCGCGGCGGACGCACAGGAATTTGCCGATGGCCGGATAACCCTGGTCGGACTTCGTATCCCGCCCAAGAGTGAGTTGGCGGGCGTCTCACTGGTGGATTCCGGCGAAGCCATGGCGGGATTGCCCGCCAATATCGTGGCGCATGAACACAACCGGAAATGGCATGTTCCCAAAGGTGAGACTGTGTTGCTTGCGGGCGATACCATTTATGCGGCGATGGATAGCCGTCATGTGAACGACTTTTTACATTTGGCGGGCATGCAGCATGAAGAAGGCGGAAGCAATCATGTAATGATGGTTGGCGGTGGTCATATCGGTTTCATTGTGGCGCAACGGCTGGAAACATTGAATATTTCATTGAAAATTATCGAATATAATGAAGAGCGCGCCCATTGGCTGGCCGAACACCTCGACAAAAGTATCGTCATTTTCGGCGACGCTTTGGACCGTGAATTGCTGGAAGAAGAAAATGTGGACAAAATGGATACGTTCCTCGCACTGACTAACGATGACGAGACGAACATCCTTGCCAGTCTGATTGCCAGGAAATATCAGATTCCACATACCATCACATTGGTCAATCGTGCGATTTATTCCGATCTGGTCCGCGAAATCGGGTTGGATGTGACGGTTTCCCCGCGTTTAACCACGGTTTCTTCCGTCATGAGCCATATCCGTAAAGGACGCATTCTGGGTATGTCCTCACTGGGAGATGGCAGTCTGGAAGTGCTGGAGGCCGAGGCTCTGGAAACCAGCGATATTCTGGATACGCCGCTTTGTGATCTGGAATTGCCTGATGAAACGATGGTTGGCGCGATTCTACGCAACCATGAGGTGGTGATACCCCGAGGCGATACGCGCATTCAGGCGCATGACCATATCGTGATGGTGACGCAAAACAGTGCGGTTCAGGCGACGGAAAAACTGTTTGAAGTACATCTGGAATTTTTCTGAGTTTTGCGGAAAATTCACCGTCTGATTCACCCCGTGCAGCGCCGGTTCCCGGGTTCTGGCGCAAATGAAACGGATTAATCCATGCACCTGAAGGGCATTGTATGGACCCTGGCCATATTATCCGTGCTGTTCGGAAGCGGTATGGCGGTCACGGCAGTGGTGGCTATCTATTACCGGACGGGCCATGCCATGCAATTTGCCGCTTGCGGCGGAATGGTGATGTTAGCCGGAATTATCGTGGTGCTTGCGTCGAGACCCGCACCATCGCATCTTGGACATCGTGACGGCTTTCTGATTGTGACGCTGGCCTGGATATTGTTGCCGTTATTCGGAGCCGTGCCATTCTGGGCGACAGGCGTGGTTCATTCCTTCGTGGACGGTATCTTTGAATCCGTATCCGGTCTGACCACGACGGGGGCCACCATCCTTTCCGGACTGGATCAGATGCCGCCCGCCATCCTGTTCTGGCGTTCCATGCTACAGTGGTTGGGGGGCATTGGTATTATTGTACTGGTTGTTGCCGTCATGCCCTTTCTGGGCACCGGTGGCATGCAACTGCTGCGCGCCGAAGTGCCGGGGCCGGTCAAGGATAAACTCACCACACGCGTGTCCGAAACAGCCAAGGTATTGTGGGCACTTTATCTGGGCATCACTGTCCTGTGTACGCTGGCGTACGGGTGGGCGGGCATGGGCTGGTTCGATGCCGTCAATCATGCCATGTGTACGGTGTCCACCGGCGGTTTTTCCACGCACGATGCCAGCTTTGGATATTACGGGAAACCGGTCCTGCATATTCTGGCGGTCTTTTTTATGTTTGTATCGGGTGTCAATTTCGCACTGCATTTTGCCGCCATGCGGCGTGGTCTTTCGCTCAAACTGTATCTGGCCGATGATGAATTCAAATTCTATTTCGGAGGACTGTTTTTCCTGACGCTGTTCATTGGTTTACTGGTGGTTCCGGGGGCTGATGGAAGCAGTTGGGATGAAGTCGTGTTCAGCGTCGTCTCCATTGCCACCACGACGGGATTTACCGTTGGCGATTACAGCACATGGCCACCCGGCCCGATCCTGATTCTTCTCCTGATCATGCTGGTCGGAGCATGCGCCGGGTCCACATCCGGGGGCATGAAAGCGATTCGTTTGTTACTGCTGTTCCGTCATGCCCGGCGCGAATTACGGCGTTTGGTGCATCCGCATGGCATCATACATGTGAAGATTGGAAACTGCGCGCTGAAATCGAGCGTGGCGCAATCATTATGGGGATTTTCCGTTTTATATCTGATGAGCTTCTTTGTCATTGCCATCCTGGTTGCGCTGACCGGCGTGGACATACTCACATCCCTGAGTGCTTCCGCCGCCTGCCTTTCCGATACCGGCCCCGGTTTTGGCGCGGTGGGCCCGGCGCACAATTATGAATTACTGCCGACGGCGGCCAAATCGGTATTGATGTTCGGCATGATTCTGGGCCGCCTTGAGATTTATACATTTTTTGTATTGCTCGTCCCCGAGTTCTGGCGGAAATAAGGCCTCAGATCAGCTTTTACGGTACCACATCCGTATGAAAATCAGGCCGATCCCAGGTTAATTGCGAAGTCATCATATGCCATGCATGGCCGGGAATATGATGAGGATTCACTCTTGGCATGGCCAACACGTTAACGCCTTAAAGCTGGGATAATCCCACATGCCCCAGCTTGCACATCAATGCGCTGTTTCATTTCAGCCAGCCCCGCCACAGTAGTATAATCCAGATAATGGCGATAAATAAAAGGGATAATACCGAGCCTCTTGCAAAACTCATGAGCGGCGATCAGCTTCCCCACTTCGGCCCATTTCCGAGCTGGAATTTCGCTTCATGGAACCACCATGCAGCTCATTCAATCCCGAAAATGGACTCAAAGCGGGATTGCCGCTTCAGCGCTCATGAAAATTGACCCGTTTTTGCTCAAGAAACTGACCCATCCGCC
>CAYOUW010000073.1:0-9397 GCA_964407235.1 uncultured Zetaproteobacteria bacterium
TTTAGATCAGGATTATGATCAATATGGTCACGTATTCTCTTCTTGATTTCCACAAAGATGCGCAGATAACCGGGTCAGGCTTGACATATGGGCATTTACAAGGCCTCATTCAGCGATGGCTCGCAAACCTGGAGTCCATCTGCCCGGCGGATATTATCATGTCATGATACGAGGCAACGGTGGACAAGATATTTTCTTTTCCGACAAGGATCGTACACGGTTCCTGCTGCTTGTTCAGGAAGGCATTGAACGATACGGGCATCGGGTTCACTGTTTTTGTTTGATGGGCAACCATGTTCACCTGTTGATTCAGGTTGGCGCGGAACCGCTTTCTAAAATCATGTCAAGGCAGAGGTGAATCTACACGGAAGGATTTCCACAACGGCTCGCATCCGGGTCAAATTTTGGGCGATGATCATTTTGCAGATCGGGTACTGGGTGCATCAGGGCAGGCTGGGATGATTAAGCCGCCGACATTGAAGGAAATTATCGAAGCTGTGTGCAGTGAGTATGCAATGGATGTTTCCGCTCTTTATGAACAGGGGAAGGGGCGAGATCATTCAGAGGCGTGCGCGCCATGGCAGCATGGACCATTCAATGCCTGGAAGGCGTTACGCTGACTTCATTGGCTGAAGAGATAGGGCGCGAACTATCGTCCCTTAGCCAAGCTGCTGGAAGGCTTCGTATATCGGTAAAATACGTAAAACCACCGGAGACCAGACCTACTTTCCAGCCGTGCTGCTTGAGCGTTGCAATCAGATGTTCAGCCCCATCGGTGAGTTCAATGCATTCATCATATACTCGGTCCAGCACCTTCGCATCCAGCCCGGCCAGCAATTGTACACGTTCGGTCAGTGAAACGGCAAAATCCAGTTCGCCGCGCATGGCACGTTCGGTGATGGCGGCAACCTGTGGCTTGATACCCATGAATGCGGCAATTTCATCAATGCACTCGCACTGAATCAGGGTGGAGTCCATATCCATGAACAACAAGCCGGGGCGGGAAAGCGTGGGTACGTGCATGGCGTGTATGCTGCCAAGCTTGCCCGGCAATCAAAAGCGTTTCATGATGAAGCAATATGGACAGGGTTGAACGTGTACAACGTTTGCATGCGATACTCAGAAAATGCCGGATGCCGGTTTCTCTGGGAGCCATCTGTGAACGCCTCGAATGCTCGGAATCGACGGCAAAGCGCCTGATCCGCGATATGCGCCTGTACCTTGATGCGCCGATAATCAATCAACCGGGCACGGGTTATAGCTATGCGAAAAATTCAATATTTGAATTGCCCGGCGTATGGTTTTCTCCGGAAGAACTACATGCCTTGCTGACTATTCAGCAGTTGACCGCCAATCTTTCCGGTGGTTTTTTTGACGACAGCATCAAACTGATTCGCGACAAGGCAGTATCTCTGCTCGGTTCCCATGTGCCGTCACCGGAAGAGATTCGCCGGGTTCGCGTACTGGGAGCGGGGGCGCGCAGTAAAACATTGCCGATGTTTTCCATTGTTGCTAATGCAGTGATGCATCGTCAGCGAATCCATATCCGCTATCACAGCAGGCAGCATGACGAGTGGACAGAGCGTGAGGTTTCCCCGCAGCGATTGGTTTTTTACCGTGGGAACTGGTATCTGGATTCATGGTGTCACAAGAAAGATGATCTGCGTTCCTTTGCCGTGGAAAAGATTGAACAGGCGCGTTTTCTGGATACCGGGTGCAAGGAAATTCCGGATGCCGAACTGGATGAGAAGCTCACAACATCATTCGGCATCTTCTCCGGCAAGCCCAAAGCCACGGCGGTGCTTCGTTTCAGCGAAAAGGCCGCCCGCTGGGTGCAGGATGAGGAATGGTTCCCTGATATATCCGGTAGCTGGCTGGAGGATGGACGCTATGAACTGCACATTCCCTACGGCAACCCGACCGAGCTTGTCATGGAAATCTGCCGCTACGGAGCCGATGTGGAGGTGATTGAACCACCTGATTTGCGACAGCAGGTTGCACAAAAGTTGCAGGCGGCAGCGGATCAATACAGGTAAGGTCACTATGTGACCGTACGCTGTGTCATCCTTGCCGCGAATCTCCTTTTTGGAGGGTATGGCATGAATCGGCGCGGTTTTATCAAGGCATTGTTTCAGGGGGCGGCATATGCGCCGTTGGCACCGGTTGCCCTCATGGCAATGCCGCAGCGCAGGGTGATTGTGCAGCAGTCGCCGGTGGCCGGATTTCAGTATTACAAGGGCGAAAAACTTTTCTCCCGCCTGCGCGCCGATACGCCACTACGTCTGGCACGCGATACAGGGAACAAATACGATAAAAATGCTGTGGCGGTTTATTTCAGAGGCAATAAACTCGGTTTCGTACCAAGAGTGGATAATACCGCCGTCGCCCAGATGCTGGATCGCGGCGAACGGCTTTCCGCCCGCATCGTGAAACTGGAACAATCGCAGAATCCGTGGGACCGTGTGCGCTTTGAGGTGGTGCTGGATGGGTGAAAGAAAGTTTATTGCACATCATCGAGAGTTAGATGGAGAGGAACAGCCTTTGGAGGAACACTTGCTCGGTGTTGCTAGCAAATCTCGCATGGCTGCTTCCAAGATGGGGCTGGATGCGCAAGGTGAATTGATCGGTCTGTTGCATGATCTGGGCAAGTATAGCGATGCTTTTCAGAACTATTTGAAATCAGCCGTCGGTCTGTTGAATCAGGATGAAGATGAAGACTTTGTTGATGCTAAAGGGTTGAAGGGAAAAATCGATCACTCTACAGCAGGAGCACAATTAATCTGGCAAGAGTTTTCTAAACAGGTGGGGTTTGGGCCAATTGTTGGTCAAGTGCTTGCTTTGTGTGTGGCTTCTCATCACTCAGGATTGATCGATTGTATGGGCGTCTCCGGCGAAAATATATTCAGCAAACGGATGAATAAGTGCGATAGCAAGGTTCATCTGATTGAGGCAATGAGAAATATTGATATTGCTGTTAGCACTCAATTCAAGGCTTTGGTATCTAACCCGGAGATCACTACAAATCTCATCACGGCTATTAAAACAATCGCAGAAAGAAACAAGGACTGTGGCGAGAGTGTGGTTCGTCAAAAGGTTGGTTTACTTGTGCGAATGCTATTCAGTTGTTTGATTGATGCTGACCGGCTTGATTCAGCAGACTTCGAAAGGCCAAAAGCTGCATTGCATAGGTTGAACGGTGGATATGAAGAGTGGCCGATACTGATTGACCGGCTTGAACAGTGTTTGGCAGCAATGGAACCAGATCAACCGATTGATCGATTGAGACAGGATATTTCCCAGCACTGTCTGGACGGGGCATCAAAGCCCAAAGGGATTTATACACTATCCGTACCTACAGGTGGTGGAAAGACACTTGCCAGCCTTCGCTTTGCATTAAATCATGCAGAAAAACATGCAATGGATCGAGTGATCTATGTGATTCCATTTACCTCAATTATTGACCAGAACGCTAAGGTGGTTCGTGAAATTCTTGAGCCTGATGGAGTGGAGCCGGGAAGTATTTTGCTTGAACACCACTCTAATTTGACTCCGGAAGCACAAAGCTGGCGCGACAAAATGCTGGCTGAGAATTGGGATGCGCCAGTTGTTTACACCACAATGGTACAATTTTTGGAAACATTGTTTGGAGGCGGTACGCGTGGTGCTCGGCGTATGCACCAATTGGCGAACAGTGTGTTGATTTTTGATGAGATTCAGACCTTACCAGTCAACTGCATTCATATATTCAACAACGCCATGAATTTCCTTGTAGAGCAATGTAAAAGTACTGTTGTGTTGTGTACCGCCACTCAGCCCTTGCTGGATAAGGTTGATCCAAAAAAAGGAGCAATCAGGCTAACTGAAGAAAGTGAACTCATACCGGATGTAAAACAGTTGTTCACTGATTTGAAGAGAGTCGAAGTGAAAAACAGTCGAAAGCCCGGAGGGTGGGAACAAAATGAAATTGCCGACTTAGCTATTACTGAAGCCAATGAAACAGGCAGTTGCCTTGTCATTGTAAATACAAAAAAAGCAGCGCAAGAAATTTACCAGTTATGCAATGATCAATCCGCTCTCACTGTTTACCACCTTAGTACAAGCATGTGTCCGACACACCGCAAGACTGACCTGCAAGCTATTCGACAGCATTTGGACGAAGAGCATCACGATCCGATGATTTGCATCAGTACACAGTTGATTGAAGCTGGTGTGGATGTCGATTTCGGTTCAGTCATCCGTTTTGCAGCAGGATTGGATTCAATTGCCCAAGCTGCTGGCCGATGTAATCGCAACGATAAGAGGGATAGGGGAACTGTTCATGTGGTGAATCCAGCAGATGAGAATCTTGGAATGCTACAAGATATCAAAGTAGGCAGAGATAAAGCGGAACGGGTGCTGGATGATTTTGACGCAAACCCGGACAGGTTTGGTTATAATCGAATTGGCCCTGAAGCAATGAATTGGTATTATGAGAATTACTTTTTTAAACGAAAGAATGAAATGGATTATCCGGTTTCTGCCAATGAAAATGGTCGAGACGACTCATTGCTTAATATGTTATCCCAAAACTCTTTTGCAGTGTCAGAATATGCCAGCAAATACGGATATGCGCCTGCGATCTATTTGCGCCAATCCTTTATGGCCGCAGCCAAGGCATTCAAAGCTATTGATGCTCCGACCCAAGGCGTGATTGTTCCTTATGGGGAGAAGGGCGAAGCCTTGATCAATGATTTGTGCGGGGCATTTGAGATTGAAAAACAATATCCATTATTGCGAGAGGCGCAGCAGTTTACAGTGAATGTGTTTGCCTCTACTCTGAAAAAATTACAACAAACAGGCGCAGTTCAGCCTATTCAAGATGGCGTTGATATTTTACATCTTAATCCACGTTATTACAGTAAGACATTCGGGCTTTCCACTGAACCTGTCGAAAAAATGGAGGCATGCATTGGCTAAAACATATCGTAACAGCATTGAATTTAAGGTCTGGGCGCGCCATGCCTTGTTTACCGACCCGCTTACGAAAATTGGCGGCGAAAAGTGTTCCTATCATATTCCGACCTATGAAGCCTTAAAAGGTATCGCCAAATCAATTTACTGGAAGCCGACGTTTATCTGGGTCATTGATGAGGTGAGGGTGATGAAACGAATCCGAACACAAACCAAGGGAACCAAGCCTATGCAGTATGGTGGTGGAAATTCTCTCGCTATCTATACATTTCTCGCAGATGTTGAATATCAGATTCGCGCGCATTTTGAATGGAATGAGCATCGACCTGAATTGGAGGATGATCGTATTGATGGCAAGCACTATGGCATTGCCCAGCGCATGCTGGAACGCGGTGGTCGTCAGGATGTGTTCTTGGGAACCCGTGATTGCCAAGGGTATGTCGAGCCTTGTGCTTTTGGATCAGGAGAAGGAGAGCTTGATGGAACTGGAGAGCTTGGTTTTGGTTTGATGTTTCACGGCTTTGATTATCCTGACGAGACAGGGAATAATGAACTTCATGCACGTTTTTGGCGACCTACACTTATTGATGGCACTATGAAGTTTGAACGCTCGGAAAACTGTTCTGTCCGAAAGTTTGTACGAGATATGACTCCCAAAAAATTTGGTAAAGGTGAAAACTTTCGTGGTGTTGAGGCTGAAGCTAGCGAGCTAGGGGTGTGCAATGAGTTGGATTGAGAAGCTTCATGAGACATATCAAAACTGTTCAGGAATGGCTGCGTTCGAGGCCAAGCCATTAACGCCAATCAGCCATACAACTCAACAGGCACACATTGAAATCGTTATTGATGGTGCGGGGTGTTTTCGTCGCGCCAGTGTGATTGCAAAAGAAAATTCCACGACACTGATTCCATGCACAGAAAAGTCGGGAGGCAGGGCTGGCAGTAAGCCGGTTAATCACCCTTTGTGTGATAAGCTACAATATGTGGCAGGAGATTTCATTGATTTTGGTGGCTCTGTCACCTCTGGCTATGCGAAGAACCCCCAAGAACCGCACCAGTCATTTGTAGAAGGCTTACAGGATTGGGTGGATGCCGATCCTTCTCAGCCTAAACTCAATGCGGTACTTGCGTATGTTCAAAAAGCTAAAGTCATTGCTGATTTGGTTCAGAATAAAATTTTGCCAGTTGATGACAACGACACTGGAAGTCCAAAATTACTTAAAAAGTGGATGGGTAAAAAGGATCAGATACCAGAGATATTTAAGGTCATTCCTAATACTCAAGCACCAGAAGCTGCTTTCATTCGTTGGATGGTGGAGTCGGATGACAATGTGAGCTCAGCTACCTGGGAGGATAAACCATTAATCCAATCATGGATTGATTATTACAGCAGTAAACAAGAAAAGATGGGCTTGTGCATGGTCAATGGAGAGGAGGGGGTACTTGCCGAGCAACATCCTGCCAAACTTCGGCATGCAGGAGATAAGGCTAAATTAATTTCATCCAATGATACAAGCGGTTATACCTATCGAGGTAAGTTTATTGATTCGGATCAGGTTGTCGGGGTTGGCTTCGAAGTGACCCAAAAAGCTCACAATGCTTTACGCTGGCTTATTAATAGGCAGGGATACAGAAACGGTGATCAGATGATTGTTACTTGGTCAGTGGGTGGGAAGCCAGTACCTGATCCATTTCAGAATACTTTGGCACTATTTATGAGCCATGAAAGGCTTGCTCAGGAAAACACAGATGATAGCAAAATTGACGTGGGAGATGTTGGACAATCCTTCGCTATTCGCTTAAAAAAGGCTCTTGCTGGTTATCGCGCAAAACTTGATCTAACTGATGATATTGTAGTAATGGGCCTGGATTCAGCCACGCCTGGGCGAATGGCGGTTATTTATTATCGTGAAATGAAAGGTAACGATTTTCTGGATCGAATTGAGTCATGGCATGAGCAATGTGCATGGCCGCAAAATTTTGGGAAAGATAAACATTTTACAGGGGCACCTGCACCCAAGGATATTGCAGAGGCTGCATATGGTCACCGATTGGATGACAAGTTACGCAAAGCAACTGTTGAACGGTTATTGCCCTGCATTATTGATGGACAAACCATTCCACGAGATTTGGTGCTATCAACTGCGCGTCGAGCTTCCAACCGGGTGGGCTTGGATCATTGGGAGTGGGAGAAGAATCTGGGCATTGCCTGCTCACTATTCAAAGGATATTACAAAGAAAGGAGTTATCAGATGGCATTAGAACAAGAAAGAACATCACGGGATTATCTTTATGGTCGATTGTTGGCCATCGCAGATAATATTGAAAACTATGCACTAACCAGTTCGGAAAGGAATCGTGACACCATGGCGGGGCGTTTGATGCAAAGGTTTTCAGATCGGCCATTTTCCACATGGCGAAACATTGAATTGGCTCTAGGCTCGTACAAATCAAGGCTTCGAGCTTCTGAGAAAACGGCAGGTTTCTTGTGGAAGCGGGAAAAGTTGATGGATGAGGTGATGTGTACTTTTCAAGATGACGATTTCACGAATGATCGCGCCCTATCCGGTGAGTTTTTGCTTGGCTTTCACTGTCAGAGAAAGTCGCTGTTCGAGAGCAATAAGAAAGAAAATGAATCTGAAGGAGAAGAAAAATGAGTGTACTACAAAATAAAATCGATTATGCCCTGATATTTCGCATCAAGAATGCCAATCCGAATGGAGATCCATTAAATGGCAACCGCCCACGTACAGATTATGAGGGGCTTGGAGAGATCACGGATGTGTGCTTGAAGCGTAAAATTAGAGACAGACTGCTGGAAGGTGGACACTCCATTTTTGTACAGTCGGATGACCGTAAAAATGACGATGCAACCAGCCTAAGAAATAGAGTGCAGTTGACCCTAGGAAACGATATTTTCAAAAAAACACCTGATGATGCCAAAGATACTGTTTGCACAGAATGGTTTGATGTGCGCGCCTTTGGACAAGTGTTTGCCTATAAAGGTGAGAAGAAGGGGGAAGGGGTATCATTGCCAATTCGTGGGCCGGTGACGATTCAGTCAGCTTTTAGCGTTGAACCTGTTTCTGTAACAAGTACGCAAATAACAAAGAGCGTCAGTGGTGAAGGCGATGGCAGCACACGTGGTTCAGATACCATGGGGATGAAGCATCGGGTCGATGAAGGGGTGTATGTCACTTATGGCAGCATGAACCCACAACTGGCTGAGAGAACCGGATTCTCTGATGACGATGCGGAAGCAGTAAAAAAAGTGCTTCCGCGACTTTTTGAAAATGATGCGTCTTCTGCTCGTCCAGAAGGAAGCATGGAAGTGGTGAAATTCATTTGGTGGAAGCATTCAAGCAAGGCTGGAAAATACTCATCAGCCAAGGTTCACCGCTCCCTGACTGTCAATCCTGATGGTAGTTATTCCCTTGCTGAATTGGATGGATTGATGCCGGAAGAAATTGATGGATTTTGATTTATGGAGGTGTGAAATGGCTGTACCTGCAAACTTATTGAAGGATGCTTTATCGCTGGAGGCACCAAAATGAGCGGAGTCGGTGGATGGTTTGGAGAGTGTGATGCTGGATAAGATTCGGGAGGCTTGTGCAGAGGGTCGGATTCAATGGCGAAACCATGCTTTGGAACGCATGATGGAGCGTGGTATCAGTCGCAAACAGGTAAAGGAAGTCCTGATGCAAGGGGAAAAGATTGCTTCATATCAGGACGACAATCCTTTTCCCAGCCTGTTGCTTGATGGGCGATTGGAGGACGATGCGTTGCATGTGATTGTGGCTTTTGATGTGGCCGAGTCCTATTGTTATGTCATCACTGCCTACAGACCGGATTTGGAACACTTTGAGAATGATCTGAAAACAAGGAGGAAAACATGAGTCAATGCCCGATGTGTCATGGAAATATCGAGAGTGGGAAAACAACGTTTACTTCTGACCTTGGTTTTGGGGTGGTTGTGGTGCGGCAGGTGCCTGCACAGGTTTGTGGTCAGTGCGGGGAATCATGGTTGTCGGATGCAACATCGGAAGACCTGGAAAAAGTTGTTGATGATATTCGTCAAAAGCATTCGATGGTGGAGGTATTGAATTGGAATGATATGGACAGGCTGGCGGCATAAAGGATGGGTTTGATGCTTTTTCATTGAGGGGCGTGATGCGCCGCCCATTTGTTGTTCAGGGTAAGCCTTCAAAAAGGAGCATTTGTCGTTATCAGCGAATCAGAATTATCAATGAGCAAAAGCATGCATGGTGCGTGATGAAGTATCAGTTCTCATGTGACGCAGAGTGTCGAGTACCAATCTATAGGGTAAGAAGAGAGCGGACATATCGTAAATATTTCCGCATGAGATTGTCGCGTAGAGCGGTGGAAGAAGTATTCCAGTTTCATCGACCGTTCCGTGGCAAGAACGCTTTCAGAATGTCTGCATACC
>CAYOUW010000074.1:0-9280 GCA_964407235.1 uncultured Zetaproteobacteria bacterium
GTCCAGTGCGGTCTGTAACAGCGGTTTGGCCTCTTCAACAAGGCGGCTTAACTCGGAATTTTCAATCATGCCGACCATCGCCGCCGGATCGATGATGGAAACCACCGTCTGATTCCTGTCATTTCTGTAAATAATAGCATTGCATGGCAACATTAGTCCGAGTTCCGGCTCCAGTTCCAGTCCCTTGTTGGCCAACACAGGGTTGCAGGCACCGAGGATCACATAGGGCGTCCGATCCACATCAATCTTCTTTTTCAGAATATCCGCAACATCAATACGGGTGAGGATGCCGAAACCGACCTGTTTCAGGGCATCGGTAATAGCGGATTCCGCCTCCTCCATGTTGCCGTTAAATATGATCCTCATACCATAATCCTTACTCATTTTTTTCTCCTTTATCGTAACATGGAATCGCGCACCCGAGATGGATAAACAAGGTTTCCTTTACCGTTATTGAAACTATCTCACTCAAGAGCCAATTGCAAAACCTGTGGGGACCAGCCGTCTTTCCCTCTGCGCGGAGATCCTGCTCGCCCGGATAGTGGGCGAACGGAACATGACAAAAGAAAAATGCCGGGCAACAAGGCCCGGCATGCTATTCTATTTTTCACCAAGGCTAAAAATCACGAGATTCCCGGCGGCGAATTCGACGCAAGCGTTTCATCAAACGCTTACGCGCCGCGGCCTCCTTGCGCTTCTTTGCAATCGAAGGCTTTTCGTACGCTTCGCGGCGGCGGCACTCACTGATCACACCCGCGCGCTCCACCTGTTTGCGAAAACGTTTCAGTGCAAATTCAAAATCATCTTCAGAATCAACTCTGATTCCCGGCATAAAAAACATCACCCCCTTCCGCTTTGTATGCGCATGCGTAGGCTCACTGACCAAAAGCTTTAACAAACGGAACGCGAACATGCGTCTTATCGGCAATACAAAGGGGCGGCGAATTATCATCATGAGTGCGGACAAGTCAAACACCGGAAAAGGTGGAAACCTGCTCAGAACAGCGGGTACGATTGGCGGCTGGACGCTGTTATCCCGTGTTCTGGGATTCATGCGCGATATTCTGCTGGCGCGTGTACTGGGTGCGGGACTGCTGGCGGACGCCTTTTTTGTTGCGTTCAAACTACCTAATTTCTTTCGCCGCATGTTCGCCGAGGGTGCGCTCACCGTTGCACTGGTGCCGGTGCTCGCCGATGAACGCAAGCAGGGAGAAACGGCCGCGCATGATTTTCTCAATGCCCTGGCGGGACTGCTGCTTCTGGTACTGCTCATCTTTACGGTTCTGGGCATGGCGCTGATGCCGCTATTGCTGCTGCTTTTCGCCCCCGGCTTCCACGATGAGCCCGTGCGATGGACGCAAACCTTGATGCTGGCGCGATGGATGTTCCCCTATATGGCCATGATTTCACTGACGGCCATGGCCTGGGCGGTGCTCAACACCTACCGAAAATTTGCCGTAGCGGCGGCCAGCCCGGCACTGCTGAATATCTCACTCATCTTTGCCGCGACCATTCTGGCACCATCCTTTGATAACCCGGCGCTGGCTTTGTCCATCGGCGTTCTCGGCGGCGGCGCTTTACAACTTGGTCTTCAGTTTCCCGCCCTGAAACGAATTGGCTGGTTACCTCGGCCCTCCTGGAAATTCAGGCGCCCGCCCGTCATTCGCACACTGAAATTATTCGGTCCTGCCGTTGTCGGCGTCGCGGCGGTACAAATCAATATTCTTGCCGGAACCATCCTGGCGACATTGCTGCCCGTCGGCGCGGTCTCATATTTGTATTACTCGGACCGAATCGTACAACTGCCCCTGGCGTTGTTCGGCATTGCCATGGGTACGGCATTATTGCCGACGTTATCTACTCACTTTGCCAATCAGCAGACCGAGGCTGCCCTGCATGAACTGCGGCAGGGGTTAGGCTGGCTGACGTGGATCACGCTGCCTGCAATGCTGGGCTTGCTGTTGTTGGCCCAGCCCATCATCACCACCCTGTTTGAGCATGGACGTTTTACGCATACGGCCAGTGTCGCCACGGCTCACACCCTGCAAGCCTATGCGCTGGGGATCGTCGCTTTCTGTTGGTCGCGCGTACTCGCCACAGTCTGTTATGCCGAGCAGGACACCCGCACGCCTATGCGTTATGCCGCCATCAGCGTCGCCGCCAATATTGCGATGGCAGTGCTCCTGATGTGGCCGCTGGGTTACGTCGGGCTGGCGCTGGCCACATCGCTGGCCTCCTTCCTCAATACTGCATTATTATTGACGCATCTGCGTAAAAAATATTCGCAAGTACTCGACCGCACAGGTCTTAAGAGGATGATGCGCGCCCTTGCCGCTTGTGTTCCCATGCTGCTGTTCTTACTGGCGATCAATCATTTCTGGGCATTTCCAGAACATGAAAAGACATTGCAAATCGTATGGTTAGGAATTTCTGTTGCGGGTGGCATCCTTGTGTTTCTTCTCGCAGCCCGACTGCTGGGCGAACGGCCGGAAAGGTTTCGTGCGGATACCGTGTAAACAGTTGCTGGCATTCCCGTCAATAATCCCTTACAGTTCGCGCCGTTGCATAATTTTTATGTCGGGTTTTTTGGTGAATCTATGGAAACATTCTCTCTGCGAACATCCTTTCATACCATGCATGCAATAATATTTTATCAATAGATTAGAGGTATTTTTTATGGCTACAGGTACAGTAAAATGGTTCAACGACTCCAAGGGCTTCGGCTTTATTGCGCCGGATGATGGAAGTGACGACGTCTTCGTACATTTCTCTTCCATTCAGGGCGATGGCTTTAAAAGCCTGGCTGAAGGTCAGAAGGTGTCATTCGATATTGAACAGGGTCAGAAAGGACCGCAGGCGCAGAATGTTATGCCTGACTAAATCATTGCTTGCATAAGCAGGCCTGATTGAAACATCCCGCCCAATGCCAGTCATTCGGCGGGATGTTTTTTATTCAGACAACATAGAGAAGGATCGCGAAATAATGGCAGGCGCTACCGGCCAGCACGAACAGGTGCCAGATGCCATGCGCATGTCGTATCCTTTCATCCATACTGTAAAAGATGACGCCTACGGTATAAAAAACACCCCCGGTCACGAGCAGGGCAATGCCGGGGCCAGGCAGAGCCCGCCAAAGTGAGGGCAGAGCGATGGTGATCAGCCAGCCCATCAGCAGATAAATGGCTACCTGCGCAGCCCGCGATCCGTTATGATGAAAAATATCCAGTATAACGCCAAGTAACGCCATGCCCCATACGATCCCGAACAGGGACCAGCCCCAACCGCCGCGCAGGATGACAAGGGTAAACGGCGTATAGGTTCCCGCAATCAGAAGATAGATGGATACATGGTCAAGCTTGCGCAGAAAACGTTTGGCGGGACCTTTTATGCCGTGATACAGCGTCGAGCAGGTATACAGGAGCACCAGCGTGGCGCCGTAGAGACTGCAACTGACGATTTTCCACACATCCCCGGTCTGGCTGGCTGCCACCACCAGCACTACAAGACCCCCTATCGCCACGATGGTTCCCAACAGATGACTGATACTGTTAAACTTTTCGCCATAGTACACGGTATCATTTCCATCCTGTGTGTGGTGAATACATGCTTTGCACCCTACGCCGTGGCATGATGGACATCGATAACACATTTTGATTCCATATCCGCGAACATCGGGACAAACACAGGAACGGAACAGAAAGGAAATAACGATGCGCTTTCAAATCAGGAAAAAACGCCCTTTGTACCGGGGATTCTTTCAACTCGACGCCTATACGGTCGAACATGACCGTTTCGATGGCGGCCGCCAGACTATCGTGCGCGAACATCTGGAACGCGGTGACGCCGTGGCCGTACTTCTCTACGACCCGGACAAGGACGCCGTCCTGCTCGTCGAGCAGTTCCGTATTGGTCCGGCCGCGCGCGACGATGTAAGGGAACAGGATGCATGGCTGATCGAAATCGTGGCTGGTATGGTGGATGAAGGTGAAGAGCCCGAAACCTGCGCCCGCCGCGAATGTATTGAAGAAGCAGGCTATGCGCCGGAAATACTTCAACCCCTGGGCAGTTACTATTCGACTCCCGGCGGATCATCCGAACGTGTTTACCTGTATCTGGGCGAGGTGGATGCGGACAAACCCTGTGGCAGCGGTGGCGGACTGGATGAAGAGCATGAGGATATCCGTACGCAATGGGTGAGCCGCAAACAAGCCATGCAGTGGGTGAAGGAGGGTCACATCCATTCCGCTTCGCCTTTGCTGGCCCTGTTGCTGGCTTTTGGCGCTGGCGTCAAGCCATGATGTTGTCAATCGCCTCCATGAGTTGCTGATAGCGAAAAGGTTTATCCAGAATGAGCAAATTCAAGTCGGGGAAACGATCTTCCACATCCTGGCGGTAACCGGTCACAAACAGAATGTGATCCAGCACGTCGGGCGCCACATGTATCAGACTATTGTAAATCTCGTCACCTGTCAGCTTTGGTAGCCGCACATCCAGCAAAATAAGATCATAGGAGTCGCCGCTGGATGTAAGTTCAAACAAAGCCTGAACGGGGTCCGATAGCGCTCGAACGGATATTTCGACGCCCCGCTCCTGCCCATAACGTTTCAAAAATGAGGTAAGAATGCCCTGGATGGATTCTTCGTCTTCAACGATTAAAACACGCATGTTTATCTCCTGCCTGTCAGCCTGGATTATTCATCAATACTGCCGCGCCCTCGCTTGTTCCTTGTTCACAACGAATTCCTCATCGGGCGTCCGTATGCACGGCTACGGCCTTCCTCCCCGGAACCCGTTGCGAACAAAGGCCCGACGCGATCATCATGGTCATTCATGAATACTCCAGGCTAGAATATCGTGGAGCAATGGATTCAATATTTGTGATGGAACATACCGCGCATCCTGTAGGTTGGAAAGGGACAAATACCGTGTACGGGAAGACAAAAATGGCGACATCGCCTCCGCATGCCTGTGCAGCATGCCATGGCCCCATCCATCGGCGTCATTGAACACCACCCATGCCGGATCACGCCCCATATGCTGCAAATGCTTCAGCGTGAGCAGCGCATGATTGATGCCTCCGAGCCTTGCACGCACGACCAGTACAATCACACAATCCGGCATGGCCGCCAACCAGTCGCTGACTAAGAAATGTTCCGTCAGCGGCGCCATCAAACCACCCACGCCTTCGATCAGGGTCACATCATTTTCCCTCGCCCTGTCGGCGCACCATTGCACCAGCGCCTCCGGTTTGATGCGTTTGCCTTCTTCCGCCGCGGCCTGGCCGGGTGCGGCGGCCGCCGTAAAATCATAGAGGTTGATGGCATCTTTCCGTATCTCTTCCATCCGCTGCGCCGATAGCAGAGCCTTGACGTCCCGGTTCATCCGGCCGGGGCCGCAGCCACAACACACGGGTTTTAAGGCGCGTACCTTCAGTTCTGTTTCCACAAGCGCATGCGCCAGAGATGCCGTCACAAAGGTCTTACCCGCATCCGTATCGGAAGCCGTAATGAAAACTTTAATTCCCATGCTCTACCTGAATGGGGATAACCTTGTCATACGTGTGTGGCGCTTCGGCATACCATGCCTGTGCATACAAAACCTCGAAGGTGGCGCGGATACGCCCATCCTCCATTCGGTGTGCGGTGTTGTACGCAGTATTCAATCCTTGCAACAGGCCGCGGCCATATAGACCGCCGGGCCGATTGGCGATGGCGCTGGCGGAAGCTCCCCATGCCTTGATCTCGCGCACCAGCGTCATGACATCCGGATAGGTCAGCATGAATAAATCGGTATCCGTCACCGGCAATTCGACCGGCAATTTCATCAGGCTGTTGCCCAACGTGGTGACATCGGGAAAGGGCAGCACCAGTCCCGCATGCTCATGCCGAATGGATGCCAGCGATTGCCGCAACTCGGACAACGTACGGCGGCCAAAGGTAGAAAACAGAATCAAACCGCCCGGTGCCAGAACGCGCCTCATTTCCGCCAGCATTTGCCGAGGATCCGCAACCCATTGCATGGTCAGATTGGAGCATACCAGATCAAATCCACCATCCGGAAAAGGAAGCGCCAATGCATCCGCCGTAGCAAATCCCGTTTTAACCTGCCACGGCAAGCGGCGTGCATGTTTCTTTTTCGCCGCCCCGATCATCGATTCAGCCAGGTCCAGGGCCACCATGCGCGCCCGCTTGAAACGGTTCCGTAGCAAGCCGGTGAAATACCCGGTACCGCAACCGATGTCGAGGATTTGTTTCGGTTTTAGACGAGTGCATTCGAGATGCGCGATGAGCCGCCGGGCCACCTCGCGCTGCAACACCGCATGTTCATCGTAGGTTTCTACAGCACGTGAAAATCGCTGGCCAACACGTTGTGGATTTATATGATAGTCAGACACCATTGCTCCAGACGTTCGTTAAATGTTTTGGCTTGCGTCCAGTGAGGCGCGTGGCCGCACTCCATGATGCACAGCTCCGCGCCGGGGATATGTCCGGCCAGATAACGGCCTGCTCCTGGCGGCGTAATGGCATCATGCGCGCCATGCATCACCAGTGTCGGCAGTGAGACGGTCGCCAGTTGATGTCGTAAATCCAGCGCACCCAGCAATTCCAGCCCGGAGCGTAAGGATTTCGGTGCAGGCGGGTGCTGACGGTCCGCCACTGCTTTGGCAATGGCATTGAAACGTCGGCGCGGCAGTGCGTCGCCATGCAGCATCAGCATGAAGTATTGCCCGAGCAGCTTGCTGGTGTCGTCTTCCAGGGCTTGTTCAAAGGTATGAAATTGTTTATCGGAACATCCCTGCGTCCAATCCGTCTTCACACGAAAACAAGGCGTGGAAGAAACCAGCACAAGTCCGGCCAGCTTTTCCGGGTAGCGATGCGCCAGTTGTATAGCCAGCATGCCGCCCAACGACCATCCAATGAAAATGACGGGCTGATCCGGCAGCGTATTGCTGAATTCATGAAACCAGCATTCTGCTGGCGCATCCGGTCTCCCGCCGTGACCGGGAAGATTGATAGACCGCACTGGCCAATCCTTTGAAAAAAAGGTATTCTGATGATGCCATGCTTTGCCGGATTGCCCCCATCCATGCAAAAAAAACAGTGGCGGCCTCATCACCCTGTGACCATGGCAAGGGCTTCGACCAAATGTTTAATATCTCCGGTCTCGTGCGCCGCCGACAGGGTGATGCGTAACCGGGCCACCCCCTCGGGCACCGTCGGCGGGCGAATGGCGGGTACGAAAAAACCGTGTTCGCGCAACCTGGACGAGACCCGTAAAGCCGCTTCATCCGTCCCCAGAATCAGCGGCTGAATCGGCGTGCGGGATGCTGTCAGCGGCAGCCTGGCTTGCCGCGACCAACGAAGAAATAAATCCAGGTTCTTCCGCAAACGATGCGGCAGGTTTTCGTCTTGCAGCACCCTCAGGGCAGCCAGGGCGCCGGCCGGGGCGCACGGTGGCAAGGCCGTAGAGTAAATCATGGTACGGCAGCGCTGGCGCAGCCCCTCCACCATCTCCGAGGCACCTAGAATAAACGCGCCATAAGCGCCCAGCGCCTTGCCGAAGGTTCCGGTCTCAATCAGCCGCGCGTGGCCCTGCACGCCCGCTTCCGCCGCGAGCCCGCGCCCATCCGGCCCCAATGTGCCCAGACCATGCGCGTCATCCAACACCACAAGGGCATCACAGGAGTTCGCCAATTGCAGCAGGGCGCCAATATCCGTGCAGTCTCCATCCATGCTGAATACGCCGTCACTGACAATGATCCGCCGGGATGCAGGGTGTTTTTTCAGTAATTGCTCCAGGGCAGACAGATCAAGATGGGCATATCGATGAACCTGCCCACGGCAGAGGCGTGCGCCATCCACCAGGGAAGCGTGATTGCGTTTGTCGCAAAACAGATGCGTTCCACGTTTCGATAACGCATCCAACAATCCGATATTGGCCAGCATGCCGGATCCCACAATCAGGGCCGATTCATATCCTTTCCAGCGAGCCAGCGTTTCTTCCAGTTCATGCAGCACCGGATCATCGCCACTCATCAGACGTGAAGCGCCACTGCCCAACCCATCATGTCGGATGGTTTCGATGGCGGCTTGTTGAACGGAGGGATGAAAACTTAGCCCCAGATAATCGTTGGAGGCGAAATTCAGCAGGCGTGCGCCATCGATTTCAATCTGCATACCATGCCGTTGGCCGCACATAAAAGTGCGCCGACGCACTTCCGGTACGGAAGAAAACCAATTGCTGCTATCAGACATAACAGGCATGCTGGATGCCATGCAATCGCTGTCAACCTTTCTGTCATCCGGCGTTAACCGCTTACGAGACGCAGTCTTGCCGCCCGACTGCGTTTTCTGCCACGCGCCGGTTACAACCCGTCAAACGTGTTGTTCGGACTGCGCGCGCTCAATCCATGTATGGCCAACGCATGCCTGCCATCTGTGTGGAAAAGCCATGCCTGAAGATATTGCGCCAGGGCCTTGTGGACACTGTCTGAAAAAAGCGCCGCCGCAGGTACGGATGATTAGCCTGTACGCCTATTCCGGGCCCGTGCGCGCAGCTATTCTGGCGTGGAAACTGCATGGCGATGATGCAGGGTTGCAATGGCTGATTCATGCGGCGTCGGCAAGGCTTGTCACCGTCTTTTCACCGAAAGACCTCCTGCTGCCCGTGCCCATGCCCGTCTCCCGTATGCGAAAAACAGGCTGTCACCACGCGGCTGATTTATGCGGCATGATTTGCAAAGCAACAGGAAGCCGTATGGATTATCAGATTTTAAGGCGCGCGGGCGCGCAGAAAAGACAATCTTCCCTGTCTCGTACGGCAAGATGGAACAATGTGCGTAAGGCATTCCGGACAGCGGACGGCGGCGCGCCACATCTTGATGCGGGGGGTCGGTTATGGGTTGTGGACGACATTCGTACCACCGGAGCGACGCTGCACCATGCCTGCCGCGCATTAAAGCCTCTGATGCATCCCGTGCATGCGTTTTCACTGGCGCGTATCGCCGACAAAGAGTAGATTAGGCTCCGGTATGGCGATGATCGAAGTGTATTCAGGCACGTTTTGCCCTTATTGCATCAGGGCGAGAGCGCTGCTGAAGAAAAAAGGTTGGGACTTCATTGAATATAATGTGCAGTCCGATCCTTCGAGGCGGGATGAAATGCTCAGACGGAGTGGCGGTGCGCGCACCGTCCCCCAGATTTTTATCAATGACCGCCATGTCGGCGGCTGTGACGAACTTTATGCGCTGGAACGCCGAAAAGAACTGGATGTCTGGCTA
>CAYOUW010000075.1:0-9241 GCA_964407235.1 uncultured Zetaproteobacteria bacterium
AATGGACTCAAAGCGGGATTGCCGCTCATCCACCCGGAGTTTTGCAAGAGGCTCAGGAGGATGTCATTGATGATGTTATCCGACAAACATATTCTTATCGGTATCGGCGGCGGCATTGCTGTTTACCGGGTAGCCGAACTGGCCCGTCTGATGATCAGGCAAGGGGCCTGCGTGCGCTGTGTAATGACGCCCGCGGCATGCAGGTTTGTAACTCCCATGACGTTTGAGGCGCTAACCGGAGAAACGGTGCATGTTGAATTATTCGATCTCTCAGCCGAATGGAAAATGGGCCATATTCAACTCGCCCGCTGGGCCGATCTATTGCTCGTCGCCCCGGCGACAGCCGATCTGCTTGCTAAATTCAGTCATGGCATATGCGATAACCTGCTCACTACATTATTTCAGGTCCGTGAGACCCCGGTGCTGATAGCGCCGGCCATGAATGCTTCCATGTGGGAATCCACCGCAACGCAACGCAACGCCAGGGCGCTAAAAGAACAGGGCATTCATTTCGTGGGTCCGGAATCCGGGAAGCTGGCCTGCGGAGAAGAGGGATGGGGGCGCATGAGCGAACCGGAAATGATGATTGAAGCTGTTCGCCCTTTACTACAGGCTCAGCGCTTGAGGGGACAACGCTGGCTGATCAATGCCGGTCCAACCCGGGAAGCATGGGATCGCGTACGTATTCTGACCAGTCGCGCCAGCGGCAAGCTGGGTGCATCCATGGCCGACGCCGTCGCGGCGCTTGGTGCGGAAACCACGCTGATTGCAGGTCCGGGAACACCCGCCACATCATCCATTGTCCGCCGATGCGACGTGGTTTCGGCGCGGGACATGCTCACCGCCTGTGATCGGGAAGCAGGCGATGCCGACGTATTCGTCGCTACAGCCGCGGTCAGCGACTACAGATTCTCCCAACCCCTGGCGGGGAAACTGAAACGGAAACATGCATCCAGCCTCAGTGTAACGCTGGATGCCAATGAAGACATCGTCGCCCACATTGCCGGGTTGCCCCGCCGCCCCCGGAAAATCATCGCGTTCGCCGCCGAATACGACCACCATATTGAACATGCCAGACACAAGTTGCAAGAAAAAGGAGCTGATGCCATCTTTACCAATGATATCAGCAACATGGGGAAAGAGAATGCCGCTGGCTGGTGGCTTGCGTCTCATCAGGAGACACCCGCGCCCTCCATGCCAAAGAACCGTCTGGCCGCATGGATTATTGAACGAATCGTGGCGATGGATCAATGATGCAGGGTGACTGCTCCATCATGCATGCGCCCCGTTAATCCGGCGAAGTAGAGTAGTCCCTTTGGCGCCTTTCCGTTAGCATAAGCGGCATGGCTATTTGGAAAATTCTGACCTATCCGGACAGGATGTTGCGGCAGCATGCCAGGCCGGTTGCCGATCCCGCCAGCGAGGAGGTCCGGGAACTTGTTCAGAATTTGGCGGACACGATGTATAACGCACCCGGCGTGGGGCTGGCGGCGCCGCAGATCGGTGTATTGCTGCGCGTGACGGTGACGGATACCCGCTGGCGCGAGGAGGATGGAAACCGGGATTTGAAGGTTTGGGTTAATCCGGAGATTTCGCGGCGCGAGGGCGAAGCCGTGTTTGAGGAAGGATGTCTTTCCGTTCCCGGTATTTATGAAGAGGTGAAACGTGCGGCATCCATCACGGCCAGTTGGCAGGATATGGAAGGCAACCGCCACACGGCTGATTTCGAGGGTTTTCCGGCAGTGGTCCTGCAGCATGAATTCGACCATCTCGACGGATGCCTGTTTATCGACCTGTTGCCGCCCATCAAACAGAAATTACTCAAGAAACGTTTGCGAAAACAGAAAAAGCAACAGGCGCAATCTGCCTGAGATCTTTCATGCGTATTATTTTTGCCGGAACCCCCGGATTCTCCGTTCCCTGTTTACGGGCTTTACTGAATGCCGACGGTATGGCGGTGGTTGGCGTCGTGTCCCGGCCCGATCGCAGGTCCGGGCGTGGTATGAAGTTCACCCCGTCGCCGGTGAAACAGGCGGCGCTGGATGCGGGCATTGATGTCATTACGCCGGAAAGTTTGCGGAATGATCCGGAATCCCTGGCATGGCTGGAATCAAAGCATGCCGATGTAACCGTGGTGGTGGCTTTCGGTATGATTTTGCCGGAATCGTGGCTTGCTGCACCTGCTGTTGCACCGATTAATGTTCATGCCTCGCTATTGCCGCGCTGGCGCGGAGCGGCGCCCATCGAGCGGGCGCTGCTGGCGGATGACAGGGAAACGGGCGTGTGTATCATGCACATGGAGGCAACGATGGATACCGGCGATATTTATGCGTTACAACGCCTCCCGATTACCCCTGCAACGACGGGGCCGGATTTACGGGAGGCCCTGGCTTCGATGGGAGCGCAACTGCTGCTTGATACGCTGCCAAAGATTGCCGCCGGATCATTGAAGATAGTTCCGCAGGATGACACGAAGGCTACCTACGCCACCAAACTCGACAATGCGGAACGTATCATTGACTGGCGGCGTTCCGTTGATCGGATTGACAGGCAAGTGCGTTGCTTCTCTCCCCAACCCGGCGCCCGCACCCGCCTGGATGGAAAATGGATCAGGATTGTTCGGGGCAGGCCGTTACAAGGCAAAACAGACAGCCATCCCGGCACATTGATGGGACAGGACGGCTTCCATGTGGTTTGCGGCGATGGTGCGCTTTACCGCATACTCGATGTACAGCCGGAAGGAAAAAAGGTAATGGGCGCGGATGTGTTTTTACGTGGCAATCCGATCACGCCTGACCAGTCCTTTGATGTTTATCCGGATTAGAACCAGCGTATCGCACCAATCTATCCTGAATTATTCATGAATCGCCGTGATGATCACGCAGGACCTCTGTTTGTAACGGATTCTTGCGAAGAAGGGCGTAACCGCGCTTACGGATGCCTGAACAAGGATTGGTCGCGGGCAAAGGAACAAGTGAGGGCGCGGCTGTGTTGATGAATGATGAAGTCGTAAAAA
This sequence comes from uncultured Zetaproteobacteria bacterium, assembly GCA_964407235.1. GTDB lineage: Bacteria > Pseudomonadota > Zetaproteobacteria > Mariprofundales > Mariprofundaceae > JAUZQZ01. Next base: position 3,017 of record CAYOUW010000075.1, read on the forward strand.
GGCCATGGACGGGCTTTTTTCATACATTGGAGCCAATGGTAAAAGGCTATTGACTGACTTCATGCACGTGCCACAATTCGGGGTTCGGCAATCTCGCGATACATGTTGCCAAAGTCCGGTCAGGATGTTTCTTTCGCCGATCTGATATCGGCAGCCGTACCCGCCAGACCGCCAAGGAGAGAACTGATGCTTATTAACAAACCGGCATGGAGTATATCGCTGATCTTCGTCATGGGACTGTTAAGCGCTATGGCCTCGTTTCCCGTTGCCGCTATGGCAGGTCCGCTGGACCAGGCGGTGCGGAATGGCAAGCACCTGTTCATGACGGCGACATTTGGTGGAAACGGCAGAAACTGCAACAGTTGCCACAAGGCCGGAGGGACGACAATGGGCGAACTTCCCAACGGCAAACCGATTCCCAGCCTCATGAATGCTGCTGCCATTTTCCCGCGCTACAACAACCGGCGAGGCGTGGTGCTTACTTTACAGGGTCAAGTACGCAACTGCGTCGCGGGGGCGCTGCAAGGAACGCCGCCGTCCTCTGACAGCAAGGAAATGGTCGATCTGATCAGCTATCTTACATCGATGTCACGGGGTAAGGCTATCGACATGGGTGGCAAGCCAAAGTAACCGGAGATTACAGAAAACCCGGAGGATCAAGTCCGAAATTGTACTATCATATCTCCGAAAGACAGGCTGCCGGTAACGAATATTGCTTTTGGGTCGACATCGGTCGTTCGACTTGTTGATTCATCGCTGATACCAGTCAAATCTGGAAAAATATGGTAGCGCCACTAAAATAACGCCAACAATTACGAGTACGTATACGTTCGATATGAAATAGGGGAAGGTAAGCAAAGCGATACCTGTGCAGAATGGAATTACCGCCTTTTGCTTTTTCCCGTATATAAAAAATCCGAGGCCGATTGCTCCAAACAGCATTCCCCAAATTAGTTGTGATGTCCCTTCCATTTAACCCGGACCATTCATAAATTCAGCATCAGCTTCGAACAATGCGCCCTGCTCATGGCCTTCGTGCGCTCATACGATATCGGCAACGGCGCGCATCCCCGCAAGGGTGATGGTCTGGATTCGCTTCATTTCTTCACCTCCGCTTCATTCTTTCCCGACATAATACAGCCCCCTCTTGGCAAGAGAGCGCCACACGCTAGTGTTCCCGCTAAAAGTATAAACTGGAGAAAAAATGCAGGAACGCGCGCGACCCATCGCCGAGTACACTATCCCCGATCGATTTCACAGCCAAGCTTATCTGGATGTTGTAGACACCTCATCAGCGGCACGATCGTGCCTGATACAAAATACCGCCATGCAAGCCATGCGCGCTTCCGCTGAACGCCATTATCCCGATGAAGCCTGTGGCCTGCTGTTGGGGAAATTGGCGGGCCAGGACTGGCATATTGACGAGGCGCGCGAGGTATCCAACCTCAATACGGAGAGAGCCGCCGACCGTTTCATTTTGGATCCGGAGGCGTATCAGACGGTGGACCGGGAATTACGCGGCACCGGACACGAAATTATCGGCATCTATCACAGCCACCCGGATTGTCCGGCCAGGCCTTCGCCGACCGATCTTGCCAATGCATGGGACGGGCTTGCCTACGCCATTGTCAGCACCTATGAAGGACATGCCGTGGATATGCAGTGCTGGGTATTCAACGTGGAAGGTAAACAATTCCAGTCCGTCGCCGTGCAAGACCTGCTCCCGGACAGCAACTAACCTCCATGCGCCTATCGATAATTATCATGGTCAGCATGCTGCTCGTTTCCTGTACGGCGGTAGCGCCGCATCCCTCTTCCGCCGCTTCCGCAAAGTCCGTACGGATACAAACACCTATCTCCGCCATGAATACCGGCTTTCTGTATCTGGCGGCTGAAGGTGCGCTACAGAATGACCATCCCGCACTGGCCACCAGATTTTTTGAGGCGCTGGTGAGGAAAGACAAGTCAGCCATTCTTCCGCGTATTCAGTTAACGGAACTGCTGCTACGGCATGGCAAGATACAAAGAGCGGGGAAACAGGTGGATGCGCTTCTGGGCATGCATGGCTTACCGCCGGAAAACATGGCGAAAATCCGGATTCTTCATGCCCGGCTTCTGACCGCGAAGGATCAACGATCTGATGCCATTGACGTGCTGAAGCAGATATTACGGAAAAACCCCGAATCTTTGACTCCACGCATGATGCTGATACGCCTGATGGAGAAGGAAGACCGCTTTGTCGAAGCGCACCGAATCATTCGTCAAGGGATCAAATCCGGTTCACGTATCCAGTTGTATCACGTTGACGCCGAGCTTTACATGCGCCAGGGAGAACTGAAAAAAGCCAAACGATCTCTGGAAGTATTGCGCAAATTAGCGCCCGACCAGTCCGGTCCCGTCCTGATGCTCAGCCGCCTTGCCCTGCATCGGGGAGATATCATTGAGGCCGAGGAAGTGCTACACAGGTTTCTGGCCGGACACCCGTGGAGTTTGAGCGTCGGCAATGCACTGGGCCGTCTGCTGGTGCAACAGAAACGCGGCAAGGAAGCCATCACTATTTATGAAAATATTTCTAAAAGAATTGGTAAAAACACTGAAGTTTTGACTGCGCTTGGCCTGCTGTATTATCAGCAAAAAGACTATCTCCGCGCTGTCGCACGCTTCCGTGAAGCGCTGACCAAACGCACCTCAAGCCAATCCCTGTTCTATCTGGCCGCCAGTTTGGAAGCCCTGGGCAAGAAAGCCGAGGCGGAAAAAATTTACCGGCGTATCAAGCACAATGCCGCAAGCTACGCGGATGCCCAGTTACGGCTGGCAGCCATGGATTTTCAAGCCGGGCGAACCCATGCCGCGCTATCCCGTATTCGCGCCGTCATCCGGAAGGCCCCCAAGCTGGAAAATGCCTATGCCCTGCTCTCGGCTGTATTACTACAGCAAAAAAAATACCGGCAATTATTGACGGAAACAACGGCGGCTTTGAGACTTCCGGAGATTTCGGCGCAATTACTGTTCAACCGTGCCGCGGCATTTGAAGGTTTGAAGCAATATGAAAAAGCCGCGGATCAAATTAAAAAGCTGTTCACCATCGAACCCGATAATATCGAAGCGCTGAATTTTCTCGGTTATCTCTATGCCGAACAGGGCGTTCACCTGGGTGAAGCTAAAAACCTGATTCTCCGCGCCCTGAAACAAAAACCCGGCAACGGCTATTATCTCGATTCGCTGGCGTGGGTCTATTATCAGCGCGGGGAATACGGCAAAGCTTTGTCCTTCCAACGCGAAGCCGTTGGAAAAATTCCCGATGACGCGGTTATGCAGGAGCATCTGGGTGATATTTTATGGAAAGCCGGAAAGCTGGATGCAGCCCGAACCGCATGGAAAAAGTCCCTCCGGCTGGGGCATGAGCATCCAGGTATCCTCCGGAAAAAAATTGATGTGGGCTTGTGATTGAAACCTTTTCTTGCCGCGGCATTGTTTGCCTCTGTTCTGCTGCTGTCGGCATGCGCCGGTTTGGCCGTGGACCAGTCATCCACCATCGGACCCTACCGCCGGATCACGGCAAGAATCATGGTGATGGAGCCCAACCATATCTGGCAGGCCATGCTGTATTGGCAAGCCAAACAGCCCGATGAGGGAGAAATACGCATTGTTCACGCCATGAGTGGCCGCATCGTGGAGCTGACCTGGCAACATGATAGAATGTGGCTACGCGATAATCAGGCCAGGAACCCGAAATGGCGCCGCATCAGCAAGAAAGAGCTTGTATCCCGCGGGCTTCTGATTAGCCCGCGGGAATTATCTGAATTCCTTAGCGGCCGCGTGCCATCAGGCTTCCAGCCGAAGGGTTCGGACCGGTGGATTGTTCGCCGTAGCAACCGTCACGTTCGCGTGGAATGGAACGCGCAAAAGAAACGCCTGGTCTTCAGTGATATCCAACACGGGCGCAAAGCCACGCTGGTTATTTTGAACGCCGGTGCTTGAACTGCCGGCGCCCGCCAAGATCAACCTGCACCTTGCGGTCACCGGGAAAACACCCAACGGTTACCACACGCTGGACACCAGCTTTGTCTATGCGGATGCTGGCGACACACTCCACATCGGAGAGGCGGATGCGCTGTGCGTAACGTGCTCTGATCAACGTTTAAATGGCCGGAATAATCTGGTTTTTCGCGTGCTGGAGGGCATGCGTAATGCCTTCAATGTCACACGGGGACTGGAAGTGTATATTGAAAAAACATTGCCCGTACAGGCCGGGCTGGGCGGCGGTTCATCCGATGCGGCAACAGCCATAATCGCCGCCAACGCCCTGTGGTCCCTGAATGCAGACAGCAAAACCCTGATTCAATTCGCCACGCCGTTCGGCGCGGACATCCCCTGCTTCCTGTTTGGCCGCGCCAGCCGGGCAACAGGAGTGGGCGAACAACAGGAACCTCTGGATATTGGCATGAAAGACGCGCATCTGGTACTGGCCCACCCCGGCATCGGCCTTTCCACCGCGGATGTTTTCTCCCGCTATGACAGCACGCGGGAAACCGATGCCGTGCAATTGACCCCCCCCGAAGTGAAAGATACCATCCGCGCCGGTTTCACGGTCAAGACGGGTTTCGGCTTCCCTCTGGGGGAAAATGCGCTGGAAAAGGCGGCCTGCGAGATGTGCCCGAAGCTTGCCACGCTTTTACAATATATGCGCAACCGGACGCAATACGCATGGATGAGCGGCAGCGGGACAGCATGCGCAGCGCTGGCAGAAAACGCAGAAGGTGCGCACAGGCTGGCGCACGAACTGAGGCGGGAAAAGCTGGCGACATGGGTTCACGTCGGCAATATCCTGAGTCAACACCCGCTGTATTCAGCAGGGTCGAAACCGAATGATTGGGGCGTAGCCAAGTGGTAAGGCAACGGGTTTTGATCCCGTCATGCGCAGGTTCGAACCCTGCCGCCCCAGCCATGTTTTTTGCGGATACGCATGATGATTCCGCAAGAAGGCATCAAAACGCCCATGGATGGGCGTGCAACAAGGCCATGGACGGCCTTTTTGCGACTTCATCACGCATCGCCGCCGCAACCAGGGAGCGCACAACCATGCTGAAAGAACGTCTTCGCCTCTTTTCGGGGACCGCGAACTCCAGATTGACCGATGATATTGGTCTGTACCTGAACATCTCATCAGGTAATTTGCAAACTCAGCGTTTCTCTGACGGTGAAATTTTTATCCAGATTGGCGAAACTATTCGCGGGCTTGACGCCTTCTTTATTCAAAGCACCTCCGCACCCGCCAACGACAATCTGATGGAGCTGTTAATCTTTATCGATGCCGCCAAGCGCGCATCAGCGCACCATATTTGCGCCGTCATCCCCTATTTCGGTTATGCCCGCCAGGAGCGCAAGAGCGCCAGCCGCACGCCGATTACCGCCAAACTGGTGGCTGACATGCTCACGGCGGCAGGTGCGTCGCGCATACTTACCATGGACCTGCATGCAGGCGCCATTCAGGGTTTTTTCAATATCCCGGTGGACAATATTTATGCCGCACCCATCTTTCAGAAAGATATCCGGTCACGATCCATGGATAATATCGTGATCGTCTCCCCCGATGTCGGCGGCGTGGTCCGCGCCCGCGCCCTGGCCAAGCGCCTGCATGTGGACATTGCCATCGTGGATAAACGTCGTCCCGCACCCAATCAGGCTGAAGTCATGAACGTCATCGGTGACATCAAGGGCAGGCACTGCATCCTGATCGATGATATTGTCGATACGGCGGGAACCCTGTGCGGCGCGGCCAGGGCTTTGCTCGATCAGGGTGCATCGAAGGTTTCAGCCTACGCCACGCATGGCGTCCTTTCCGGACCCGCAGTCGAACGGCTGGCCGAATCTCCCCTGCATGAACTGGTGATTACAGATACCATCGCGCAACCGCAGGCGATTATGGATACCGGCAAGGTGCGTATTCTCACGGCCGCGCCCCTGCTCGCCGAGGCCATCAGCCGTATTTACAACGCACGTTCCGTCAGCAGCTTGTATAACTAATTCAAGGTTCTATAATCCCGCGCTCGGAAATATGGGGACGCAATCTTATTATTTCCACATTGAGCCTCTTGCAAAACTCTGGGTGGATGAGCGGCAATCCCGCTTTGAGACCATTTTCGGGATTGAATGAGCTGCATGGTGGCTCCATGGAGCGAAATTCAAGCTCGGAAATGAGCCGAAGTGGGGAAGCCGATCGCC
>CAYOUW010000076.1:0-8975 GCA_964407235.1 uncultured Zetaproteobacteria bacterium
CCCTAGCCGAGGCTGGAAAAAAGGCCCAACTGCCGTAAACGCTGCTGGCGCTGATCAAGTAAATCAGACACGGGCATTGCAAGCAACTCTGACAGCGCCTGCTCCAGCATATTACCCATCAATTGGGCCGCTTTTTCCACATTTCCGTGCGCACCGCCCATGGGTTCAGGAATGATTCCGTCGATTAATTTTAACGCTTCCAGATCTTTGGCGGTCGGCTTCAACGCCTCGGCGGCCTGTTCGGCATATTTCCTGTCATGCCACAAAATGGCTGCGCACCCCTCCGGCGATATCACTGAATAGGTAGTAAATTCCTGCATATACAAGCGGTCGCCCACGCCAATAGCCAGGGCGCCACCGGATCCTCCCTCGCCAATCACCGAACAAATAACCGGCACCCTGATCGCTGAAAGCTCCATCAAATTCCGGGCTATCGCCTCACTTTGCCCCCTCTCCTCCGCGTCCACGCCGGGCCATGCGCCCGCCGTATCAATAAAAGTCATCAGCGGCATTTCAAAACGCTCGGCCAATTGAAACAAGCGTAGCGCCTTGCGATATCCTTCCGGCCTGGGCATACCGAAATTACGACGGATTTTCTCCCTGGTATCGCGGCCCTTCTGATGTCCGACAAGCATCACGGTATGCTCACGAAAACGGGCCATGCCCCCGACGATCGCACCGTCATCGCCAAACGCGCGATCGCCATGCAACTCCTGAAAATCGTCGAACATCAGCGGCACATAATCAAGAAAATATGGCCGATCGGGATGACGCGCCAATTGCGACATTTGCCATCGGTCTACTTTGGCATAGATCTGTTTGATGAGCTTGTCGCGTTTGCTGCGCAACTTCTCGACTTCCTCGGCAATATTGACGCCTGCATCCTCGCCCATACCCGAGAGTTCTTCAATTTTCGAAGTCAGCTCAGCAATCGGACGTTCAAAATCCAGGTAACTACGCGGCATATTGCCTCCTTTTTTCCCGTCTTCCACCTTGTTTTTCCTTACGTTTTGGCTTCCATGGCCGGCAAACAAGGTGGACGCCATCCGCACCGAACCACATCCGAAGTTGTTGTTTTACATCCCTGTTCCAGCACAGCGACAGGTCGGATGAAAGATCCGCCAGGCTGCCGTTGACCAAACGAAGCCGGAACGAGACCTTCGCATTGCCCGGATGTTCGTCCGTCAGTTTCCTGAAGCGGGCAATAGCCGCCTCATCCCATGTCAATGCGCTGGTTACGATGCGGATGCATGCAAGTTGGCTGGCAAGCACTGATTCCAGCGGCTCGATGGCTTCCGCCAGCAGTGATATTTCATCACGCGAACGATCCACGCGCACTGCCGCCAGCAACGCCTGCTCTCCGTCAAGGTACTCGAAGATCTCCTGGTACAGTTCGGGAAAACACACCATTTCGGCGCTGGCATGTAAATCCTCGACCTTAATAAAGGCCATCATACCGCGAGTTCCCCGATGCGTGCGTACGGAACTTACGCCGACGGGAACCACCGCCATGGCACCATCCGGAAGCTGTTTTACATCCTCCAGATTGGCGTTCGCCAGCCCGGTCATCCGCCCAAGATATTCCTCCAGCGGATGTCCGGTCAAATAGAAGCCCAGTGCTTCACGCTCATAATTCAGACATTCACCCATACCCCAGGGCGGCACATCGGGAAACCCTCCCTTCAACCCTTGCGGTTCAGCCACTTCAAACAAAGCGGACTGATGCGCTTCCACGTCATGCCGCTTGCGCGCCGCACGCTCCATGGCATCGCCGAGACCTTCCAGTGCCGCGCGCATATGTGGAATCAGGCCTTCAAAAGCGCCCGCCTTGATTAGGGCTTCGCCCATACGCTTGTTCAACACACGGGCGGGCAAGTGCATGCACAAGTCCTCGAAAGAGGAAAACGCTCCGCTGGCATTGCGCACACGCACCAGCTCACGCACCGCCGCTTCCCCAACGCCCTTTACCGCACCAAGGCCAAAACGAATCGCCCGTTCACCTTCCGGAACAAATTCCCAGTTCGAGGCGTTGACGTGTGGCGGAAGAATTGGAACTTGCATGCTCCGGCAATCCGCGACGAGACTGCACACCTTGTCGCTGTTGCCCATATCGCAGGACAAAGTGGCCGCCATAAATGCCTGAGGAAAATGCGCTTTCAGATAGGCTGTCTGATACGCGATCAGCGCGTAGGCGGCGGAATGGGATTTATTAAAACCGTAGCCGGCAAATTTCTCCACCAAATCGAAAATCTGTTCGGCCCTGGCGGCGGGAATCTTTCTCTTCTCCGCGCCCCGCATAAAAATTTTCCGCTGTTCGGCCATTTCTTCATGCTTCTTCTTGCCCATGGCGCGGCGCAGCATATCGGCCTGACCCAGGGTATAACCGGCCAACACCTGCGCAATTTGCATCACCTGTTCCTGATACAGGATCACGCCATTGGTTTCCCGCAGGATAGGTTTTAGCCGAGGCAATAAATAAACGATTTCCTTCCGCCCGTGCTTACACTCGATAAAGTCATCCACCATACCCGATTCCAGAGGACCGGGCCGATACAGGGCCACCAGCGCAATAATATCTTCAAAACAATCCGGTTTCAGGCGCGTCAGAAGATCGCGCATACCGGATGATTCCACCTGGAATACAGCCGCGGTATTGGCTGCCTGTAACAGCCGGAACGTAGCCGGATCATCCATCGGGATAACGTTGATATTAAAATCTTCATCTTTACCGCGCTGACGGATCAGGCGGCAGGCCAGATCAATCACGGTGAGTGTTTTCAGGCCCAGAAAATCAAATTTGACCAGGCCGACCTTTTCGACGCATTTCATGTCCCACTGCACCACCGCGCCCTCTTCACGCGGTTCCTTGTATAGCGGTGCGGTCTCAACCAGCGCATGGCGGCCAATCACCACGCCCGCGGCATGCTTTCCCGCATGCCGATGCAAGCCCTCCAGACGGCGGGCGATGTCAAACAACTGCGCCACTTCATCATCATGATCCAGCATCGTCTTCAGGCGCGGTTCGACCGCCAACGCCTTGTCCAGGGTCATCTTTAAATCATTGGGAATCAATTTGGCGATGGTATTGACCTTACCTAGCTCCATGCTCAGGACGCGCCCCACATCGCGCACCACGGCCTTGGCCTTCATCGACCCATACGTAATGATTTGCGCCACATGATCGGCGCCGTATTTTTCAGTGACGTAACGAATCACTTCATCCCGCCGGTTCATGCAGAAATCAATATCAAAGTCCGGCATCGAAATACGCTCGGGATTAAGAAACCGTTCAAAAAGAAGGCCATAGCGAATCGGATCCAGATTGGTAATACCCAGGCAATAGGCTACAATGGAACCCGCGCCGGACCCACGCCCCGGCCCGACCGGAATATCATGCGCCCTGGCCCAACGGATAAAATCCGCCACAATAAGGAAATATCCGGGAAAGCCCATCTGCTCGATAACACCCAGTTCAAAATCCAGTCGTTCCTCATATCCCTTACGATCCGCATCGGGTGAACCCGCAACAATCGCCGGCCAGCGCGCCTTCAAACCGTCCTTTGCCTGTCGGATCATATAGGTTTTCAGATCTGTGCCGTCCGGCGGCTGAAAGTCCGGCAGTTGGTATTGGCCGAATTGCATATCCACATTGCACCGCCGGGCGATATGCAGGCTGTTTTCCAGCGCCTCCGGAACATCCTCGAACAATTCATACATTTCCGCATATGATTTAAGATAATGCTCCGGCGTGTAGCAACCGCCGCTTTCATCCGCCAATGCCCTGCCGCTCTTAATCGCCAGCATCGCCTCGAATGCATGAAAATCATCGCGCGAAAGAAAGTGAGCGTTGTTGGTGGCCACAAGCCCTGTCTCCGTATCATGCGCCAATTTGATAAGTTGCTGATTCAAGGGCTCCTGTCCCGTAATGCCGTGGCGCTGCAATTCAATAAAGAAATGATGACGGGGAAAAATTTCGGCATATTCCAGCGTAGCCTGCCGGGCAAGATCAGTATGGCCATGCCTCAAATGCCGTTCAATCTCGCCGTTCCAGCCTGAGGACAACGCAATCAACCCCTCCGAGAACTGCCGTAACAGGGCTTTATCAACACGCGGCTTGTAATAAAACCCTTGTAGATAACTGATGGAAACCAGACGCATCAGATTATGCCAACCATGATTGTTACGCGCCAGTAGCAGCAGTTGCGGATATTCCGGCCCGCGCGGCCCGGCCCTCACCTTCTTCCGGTGATGATCGCACAGGTACATCTCGCAACCCAGAATTGGCTTGATGCCGCGCCGCATAGCCTCGCTGTAGAACTCTACCGCGCCAAACAGATTCCCATGATCAGTTAAAGCAATGGCGGGCTGACGTAACTCGGCAGCTTTGTCCAGCATCGCCGATACCGTTATCGCACCCGATAACAGAGAAAAATCAGAATGAACATGGAGGTGGGCAAAGGGGGCGAACCGCATGCCCCAAGCCTAGCTTCGCCGCACTACAAAAGCACCCCGAACCTCGGGGATATTTACTGATGAAGCCGCAAGGCCGTCCATGGTCTTTTTACCACTTCATCAGCCATGTATCCCAAGATCCGACATTGACATGCGGCGCATGCCGCAACCCTTTGATTCGTCTGGCATTCCAAAAAATCACTCATCACCAGCGAGGTGACAGCATGATTTTTTGAAACACCATACAAACCAAATGCTTACACCCTGTATCCAATGTCAATGTCGGATCTTGGGATGTATCAATTCCTTCATTACGTTCGCCAATGACTCCTTCCATGGTCTGATCTTAAATCCAAATGTCGTTTTGAAGCGACTGCAATCCATCACCGAATTTGCGGGCCTCGCTGCCGGAGCCGAATAACCGGCAGTGGCAACCGGTTTTACGGACTGAACACGTAAAGGCATCCCCTGCTGTTTTGCCGCGGCGAAAATTGCTTCGGCAAAGCCATGCCACGCCGTCGCCTCTGGCTGGCAGAAATGGTAAGTGCCCCAGGCGACACCTCCATATTCGATCACATGTATCATAGCACGCGCCAGTTCCGCGGCAGATGTCGGGCAACCATGCTGATCAGCCACGATCCCCAATTCTTCACGCTCAGCGCCCAGCCTCAGCATCGTCTTTACAAAATTATTTCCATGCGCGGAAAACATCCAGCTTGTTCGCACAATCACATGCCGGGGACAAGCTTTGCGGACAGCATTCTCGCCGGCCAGTTTGCTTTCTCCGTACACGCCCAGCGGCCCGGCAGGGTCATCCTCAACATAGGCATTCTGTTTCTCGCCATCAAACACATAATCGGTTGACACATGAAACAACGGTACTCCGGCCGAATCGCACGTGGCCGCAAGATTCCCCGGACCATTGCGATTCACCGCAAACGCGACTTCCCGCCTGGACTCGGCCTCGTCCACTGCCGTGTAGGCCGCCGCATTAATGACCGCATCCGGCGCAAAGGTTTTCACGGCATCTCTCACCGCATCGGCGTTGGTAATGTCCAGTTCATCCCGATCCACACCGAGCAAATCATGGGCTGATCCCAAACGCATGAGTTCTGTTCCAAGCTGGCCGTGAGATCCGGTAATCAGTAATTTCATGCCATCTTCAACTTCAGCAGTTGCTCTCTCGATATATCGGCCAATCCTGGCAATGCCGCATCCTTGTGCGAAAGCAGGGGTTCCCGTACAGGCCAGTCAATCCCAATATCGGGATCGTTCCACAACACGCCGCTTTCGTCTTCCGGATGATAGAATTCCGTACACTTGTACTGCAAATCCGTCACATCGGACAACACGCAGAATCCATGCGCATAGCCAGGTGGAATCCACAGTTGCCGATGATTTCCCCCGGATAATTCGGTACCGACCCACTGGCGATAGACGGGTGATTCCGGGCATAGATCCACCGCCACGTCAAACACGGCGCCCGTTGTCACCTGCACCAGCTTTCCCTGGGGATGATTCAACTGGAAGTGCAATCCACGCAAAACGCCTTTTTGTGAACGCGAATGATTATCCTGAACAAACGCCACATCCGGAAAGCCGGCAGCACGATAACGCTCGCAATTCCATGTCTCCAGAAAAAACCCGCGCGCATCGCCGAAGATACGCGGCTCAATGATCAACACCCCCGGCAGCCTTGTTTTAATGAGGTTCATGCTTTTCCCTCAGCCAGTCTTTCCAGAAGATACTGTCCATAACCGTTCTTCAACACGCGCCGGGCGAGACACTCCAGGTCCGTATCTGAAATGTAATCCTTCTCCCATGCAATTTCCTCCGGACAGCAAACCTTGAGACCCTGCCTGCGCCGAATCGCCGCAACGAATGCGGAAGCTTCCAGCAGGGATTCATGCGATCCCGTATCCAGCCAGGCAATACCGCGTCCCAAACGCTCTACCCGCAATTCGCCTGCCTTTAGATAGGCCTCATTGATGGATGTAATTTCCAGTTCGCCACGCGCCGACGGTTTGACCTCGGCAGCCATATCCAGAACATGATTATCGTAGAAATAAAGTCCCGTGACGGCATAATGAGATTTTGGCTGAACAGGCTTTTCTTCAATGGAAAGGGCGCGGCCTTCCGCATCAAACTCGACCACGCCGTAATGTTCCGGGCTATGCACACGATAGGCAAATACGGTGGCGCCTGTCTGGTGGGAAGCCGCAAGCTCAAGGCGGAGAGGTAATCCCCCGCCAAAGAAAATATTATCCCCCAGGATGAGGGACACCGCATCCTGGCCGACAAAATCCCGGCCAATTATAAAGGCCTGGGCCAACCCGTCGGGGCTGGGCTGATCGGCATAGGACAAGGATATCCCCCAATCCGAGCCATCGCCAAGCAAGCGCTGGAAAAGCGGAAGATCATGGGGTGTGGAAATCAGCAATATTTCGCGGATACCGGCCAACATCAGCGTGGACAGGGGATAATAAATCATCGGCTTGTCGTACACCGGCATCAGTTGTTTGCTGATACCCCGTGTCAGCGGATATAAACGACTACCCGATCCGCCGGCCAGAACAATACCCTTCATGGAAGCCTCCCGCCCCTCATCAATAAATCAAATGGGCTCAAAACGGGATTGCCGTTCATCCACCCGAAGTTTTGCCATTGGATCCGGAGGCTTCTTAATAACATAGGTCAGATTGTTATGCCTCCAGGAAAGTCTCTTCAGACAAAAAACACTACAGCAGCGGATCAGCATTCTCGTGACAGCACCATGATCATTCAGGTAAAAGTCATGCCCATATTCAGCCTTAATTTCAAGATGCTTCTTCCGGCAGTATTCATGGATGCCCGTCCTTGAGACAGGTCCGTTGTAATAGGTTGCATAAGGACCAAATCCAGGCTTCCCCGCCTCGCTATAGCCCAGGATATATTTCTTATACCACACATGAAACCACAGAGGGGTCATTCGTGTCACAAACCCGTACACCGAGTCCTTGTCCGGAAAACGTAGAATCAGGATTCCTCCCGGTTTCAACCATCGGCGGAAATTATCCAGAACTCTCTCGGCGTCAATTAAATGCTCCAGAACAAACGAATTATAAATCACATCGTATTTTTCGTCATCCAGAGATAACGTCGCCAGGTCGCCTATAATAATCCGGTCGAGATCATTATAGATTATTTTTCGCTTTTTCAATGCGTGTTCATCCATATCAGCTCCCGTAAGGGAATATCGAACACCCGCGAGCTTCAAAGGCCAGCTCTGCCCGCACCCGGCTTCAAGGATGCAGAGCTCATCCGCGAATGGTGCTTCACGCCTGATATAATCTTCCAGCATTACATTTTCCTGTTTGTAGCTATCCAGTAATTTTACTTGTTCCATCAGTTTGAAAATTCCTGTAATTCCCTGCCGGATGTGATCTTGGCCCGGATGATTCATAAATCGCCGTGATGATCGTGCCGGTATTTATGAATCGTCCGGATTAGCTGGAGTATAGCATACCGGTTTCGACTTTATCGTATGCTTATGCAATGCCTTGTATTCATTGACTGAGCACTCAAAAAAGGCCTCGGCAAATCCTTCCCCTCCTTTCAATCCAATCGCACGAAATTTATTCATCCCCTGCACGCACGCCCGGTAATCGACATCTTTCAACTGGGATTGATATTCTCCGAGAGCTTCTGCTTTGAGTGAGGCAACGCCCGTAATGTCCGCAAGCCTGTTGGCAACAAGCGGTGACCATACTTCATACCCGCGACAAAAAACCGGTTTCTTTGCAAATTCACTCGGCAAGACATCCAGAGACTCAAAAAAAACACGATTGGTCTGCCAATGATCCTCATGCGAATCCATGATGAAAGGCAGATAAATTATTTCCGGGGACTCGCGAGCCAGGAGATCGGCCAGCTTTTCAACCAGAATCCCGGCCGGACGCAAACGGCCGTCTTCGGCATCAAAAAAAACAAGGTTCCGGACGCCCAGTTTTTCCGCACATGCTTGAGCCTCCTTTTTTCTGGTCCGCACAAGATTTTCCTGTATTTGCTCTCGTTCATTGATGGCAAGGTCCGGATTCAACAATCGTGCATCGCCCATCCGGCCATCGGTCATGAACGCCACGGTCACCCTGCTCCCCTCCGCCGCATGCAGCGCAATGGCTCCGCCACATCCAATGACTTCATCATCCATGTGTGGGGCAAGAACAAGCACTTTCGAGTGTTTATACCCCGAAATTAAGGCAGGAGGACGATCGTGGATCAGTAACTGAAGCGCCAGGTCCAATGAATTTCGGGCATGGGGGTGGAGATGCCGGTAAACCCAGCGAATCAATTGAAATAACCGCTTATGATTCTCCATCAGTACAATATCCTTTTTTCACCCGTGTGCGCCAAAGGAGGCGCGGCTATTTACTTCCCGAGACGACACGTTCATAAAAAAGTTCCTGATGATCCGCAATATCATCCCAATCGTATTGACGTCCCCACTTGCGGCATTCTTCACCAAGACTGAAAATCTGCTCCCT
>CAYOUW010000077.1:0-8929 GCA_964407235.1 uncultured Zetaproteobacteria bacterium
CCCTGGGCGTCTTCTTCATTCTTCACGGTGATCCCATGGTTGTAACCCGTTTTGCACCCAGTCCGACCGGATTACTGCATCTGGGCAATGTGCGCACCGCGTTGTTAAACTGGATGTATGCCAGAAAATGTGGCGGACGTTTTTTGCTACGTTTCGAGGATACGGACCGGGAACGCTCGGAAAAGCAGTTTATCCAGGCCATTTGCGACGATTTGAGCTGGCTGGATCTGGACTGGGACGGGGATATCCTGTTTCAGTCGGATCAGGCGGCGCAACATCGGAAGGCGCTGGAACGGTTGGCGGAACAGGGAATGGCTTACCGCTGCTTCTGCACGGAGGGGCAACTGGCGCTGGACCGGAAACTGGCGGCGTCCCGTGGGCTTCCTCCCCGGTATTCCGGCCGCTGCCGGAACCTTTCATCGAAGGAGTCGGCCTCCCGAGCCGGACATGAGACACATGTCTGGCGTCTGGCTGTCCACCGGGATGATGGCGAAGTAACCGTGCCGGACGTATTGCGTGGCGATGTGCATTTTGCCCGCCATGATCTGGACGATCCGGTGATTGTGCGTTCGGACGATTCATTTACCTTTCTGCTACCCAATGCCGTGGACGATGTGGCGGACAGCGTAACCCATGTGATACGCGGTGACGATCACCTGACCAATTCGGCCTATCAGGTATGGCTATTGCAGCATCTGGACATGGCCGTGCCCGTGTATCTGCATCACGGCCTGCTTCTGGGCCGGGATGGCGCGAAGCTGTCCAAGCGATCGGGTAGCGTAAGTGTTACTGAATTGCGGCAAGAGGGGCTGATGCCGATGGCGTTGATGCAGGCGATGGTGCGGCTCGGTTATCCGAACATACCCGAGGATGCACTGTCACCGGATGCATTGATGCGGCATTTCGATGCGCGGCATGTATCCACGGCGGCAGTTCACTGGTCGGATGACGACATGTGGCGCTGGCATACGCGCCTGCTTCACAAGTTGCCAGCCGATGCGTTGCTGGTTCAGGTACGCGAATACCTGCCCGGAGCTGATGAATCATTCACCCTTCTGGTGCAGGGGAACCTGGAACGGGTGGAGGATGTGCTGGCTTACCGGCGCATGCTGGATGCCGGATCGGATTTGGGCGAAGAGGCCGAATCCGTGGCGAAAGATGCCGGGAATGCATTTTACCGAACCGCGCTGGATGCCTGGAACGGTATGGCGCAACATGACTGGAAAATATGGATTCAGGCCATCAGGGAGAAAACAGGACGTACAGGCAAGGCATTGTTTATGCCTTTGCGTGTGGCGTTGACGGGGGCGCTTCATGGCCCGGAAATGTCCGGCATCATCGGGTTTCTGGGAGAAGATGGCGTGCGCGGGCGCCTTGAGGATATGATTCGGCGATGAGTTTACGGCTTTACAATTCGCTTACGCGCAGGAAGGAAGCATTTAAGCCGCTGGTTCCCGGTAAGGCAGGCATGTATGTCTGCGGCGTCACCGTGTATGACTATTGTCATGTGGGTCACGCGCGGGTCATGGTTGTGTTCGATGTAATTGATCGCTGGCTGAAACAGCTTGGTTATGAGGTGAATTATGTGCGCAATTTCACCGACGTGGATGACAAGATTATCAAACGCGCCCATGAGCGAGGCATTTCCATCGATGTGCTGACTGCCGAAATGATTGCCGCGTTCCACGAGGATGTGGATGCACTGGGCTGCCTGCGTCCGGTTTCCGAACCCCGCGCCACTCTTCACATGGATGAGATGATCGCCATGATCGGGAAACTTTTGCAGAGCGGCTACGCCTATGCCGCCGAGTCGGGCGATGTGCTTTATGCCGTGCGGCAATTTGAAGGTTACGGACAGCTTTCCGGTAAGAACATCGATGACCTGGAAGCAGGAAGCCGCGTGGAAGTGGACGAGAGCAAACGCGATCCGCTCGATTTCGTGTTGTGGAAGATGGCCAAACCGGGAGAGCCTGCCTGGGATGCGCCATGGGGCAGGGGACGGCCCGGCTGGCATATCGAGTGTTCGGCCATGAGTTGCGCCCATCTCGGTAACACCTTCGATATTCACGGCGGCGGCATGGATCTGAAGTTTCCGCATCACGAGAACGAAATAGCACAGGCGTGTGCGGCCAATGGCGGCGGTTTCGCCCACTACTGGCTGCATAACGGATTCGTGAACATTAATGAAGAAAAAATGTCCAAGTCGTTGGGCAACTTCTTCACCTTGCGCGAGGTCTACGGGAAATATCATCCGGAAGTGTTGCGAATGTTTATTCTCGGCACGCATTACCGTTCGCCGCTGGATTTCTCGGACGCCGCGCTGGAAGCGGCGAAGGCGGGCCTTGATCGTCTGTATGAGATGAAGAGGCGTTGTCAGGGGTCAGAAGTCAGGGGTCAGAAGTCAGGGGTCAGAAGTCAGGGGCCGTTTCTTGCTTCTGACTTTATCTCAGCCATGAATGATGATTTTAATACGGCGGAAGCGCTGGCGGTGTTGTTCGATACGGCGCGCAGGATGAACAGGGCACTGGATGCCGGTGAAGATGTGGCGGCGTCTACGGCCTCCTTTGCAGCCATGTGCGGCATGCTCGGCATTGCGCAGCAGGATGCGGATGCATGGTTTCAGAGGGGCGATGTCGATACCGCGCATGTTGAGGCGCGGATTGCCGGGCGGGAAGAGGCAAGGAAGAGCGGGGATTTCGCACGGGCGGATGCCATACGCAATAACCTTGCCGCGGATGGTATCGTCCTTGAGGATACGCCTTCCGGGACGGTGTGGAAAAAGGCATGAGATTCTGGATGTGCCCGATATTATCGTGAAAACAGGATGGTGGACGATGGAACAGCGTACGTATCAGATCATGACGTGGTTTGCCGTGCGGGAGCTGGTTTACGTGGAGGAGAAAGCATGGAAAGTATAAGTACGCCGATCAAGGCCGTCATTCTGGCGGGAGGTTCGGGCACGCGCCTGTGGCCGTTGTCCCGCCAACAATTGCCCAAGCAGTTTTTGAACCTGGATGGGGATGAGAGTCTGCTTGAAGCGACCATTTCGCGTTTATCCCCCTTGATTTTAAGAGATGATGTGTGGGTTGTCACCAACGAAAAGCATGCCAATGGCGAAGCGTATGCAGCCCTGCGAGATTTGCATACTATTTTGGAGCCGTGCGGACGCAATACGGCACCAGCGATTGCCTTGTCAGCAGCGCTGTTGATGGAGAACACGCAGTCCGATCCCATCATGCTGGTCTTGCCCGCGGATCACCTGATTCGTGATGTCGCATCTTTTCATGCGGCGCTCCATACGGCGGTTGATGCGGCAAAGCAGGGCGCCCTGGTGACCTTTGGCATCCTGCCCGAGCATCCGGAAACCGGGTTCGGCTACATTCAGGCAGATACGGATTCGGAATCGGACGGGGTCTATGCGGTGAAAGCCTTTGTGGAAAAGCCCGATGCGTGCGCCGCACAAAGCTACCTTGATGCCGGCAACTATTACTGGAATTCAGGCATGTTTGTGTGGCGGGCATCCACGCTTCTGGATGAAGTCAAACGCCATTTGCCTGAAATATGGTGCGTACTGGAAACCATGCGGCAACGTTGGCGGCAAGGGGAACCATGGCAGGAAGTGGTGCGTCATGGTTTTCGGGATATGCCGGATGTTTCTATTGATTATGGTATTATGGAACAATCGGATTGCGTGAAGCTTGTGCCTTGCGATATCGGCTGGTCCGATGTGGGAAGCTGGGATGCCGTGTATGAAATTTCCCAAAAGGATACGTTCGGTAATGCCATCTCGGGCGATGTGTTGCAGACAGGTTGCAGTAATAGCCTGTTGCGCAGCCAGACGCGCTTGCTCGCGGCGGCAGGCCTTGAGGATGTCATTGCCGTGGAAACGCCCGATGCAATCCTGTTGCTTAAACGCGGCCAGAGCCAACAGGTGCGCGATCTGGTGGCGCAAATCAGGGCGCGGGGCAGCCGTGAACATATTGAACATGTGACGGTGCAACGCCCATGGGGATGCTACACGGTTCTGGAGGGAACGAACGCCAGCTACAAAGTGAAGCATATTGAAGTGGCGCCAGGCGCATGCCTGAGTTTGCAGGTACATCAGCATCGATCGGAGCACTGGGTAGTCGTGTCCGGTACGGCCACGGTGACACGCGGCGATAAGGTGTTTACGGTTGCCGAAAATGAGAGCGTCTATATTCCGGCTGGAGAGAGACATCGCCTGAAAAATCGTGGAGAATCGCCACTTCATGTCGTGGAAGTTCAGGTGGGCGAATATCTGGGCGAGGATGATGTCAAGCGGTTCGATGATCAGTACGGAAGGGCGTGAGGAGTAAAACGTGAAGAAAAAAACAGGTGACTATCGCGTTGCGCTCATTACCGGAATAACCGGACAGGATGGTTCTTATCTGGCGGAGTTGCTGCTGGACAAGGGATATGAAGTGCATGGTATCAAACGGCGGACGTCGTTGTTCAATACGGATCGTATCGACCATCTGTACCGCGATCCGCACGAATCAGATCAACGTTTCGTGTTGCATCATGGCGATATGACGGATTCATCCAGCCTGATCCGCATTATGCAGCAGGTGCAACCGGATGAGGTCTATAACCTGGCGGCGCAGAGTCATGTCGCCGTGTCATTCGAGGAGCCGGAATATACGGCGGATTCCGATGCGTTGGGCGCGCTCAGAACGCTGGAGGCCATCCGTATGCTGGGACTGGAGAAGAAAACGCGCTTTTATCAGGCGTCCACGTCCGAGCTGTATGGCAAGGTGGTGGAAACGCCGCAGTCCGAGACCACGCCGTTTCATCCCCGCAGCCCGTATGCCGTCGCCAAGATGTATGCCTACTGGATTACCGTAAACTACCGCGAGGCCTATGGTCTGTATGCCTGCAACGGCATTTTGTTCAATCACGAATCACCACGGCGCGGCGAGACGTTTGTCACGCGTAAAATTACACGGGCGCTTTCGCGCATCAAGCTGGGGCTGCAGGACTGCCTCTATCTTGGCAATCTGAATGCCTTGCGCGACTGGGGACATGCCCGTGACTATGTACAAATGATGTGGATGATGCTGCAGCAGGATGAACCGGATGATTTCGTGATTGCGACGGGTGAACAGCATTCGGTGCGCGAGTTCGTGGATGCCGCGGCCGCGGAACTGGGTATGCACATTGTCTGGCAGGGTAAGGATATGGATGAGACTGGAACCGATCAGGGTGGGCGCGTCATTGTGCGCGTGGATCCGCGATATTTCCGGCCGGCGGAGGTGGAAGCGCTTCTGGGTGATCCGTCCAGGGCCAAACAGAATTTAGGCTGGGAGCCCGTCATTCGCTTTGAGGAACTGGTGGCGGAAATGGTGCGTGAGGACTTGAAGGATGCGGAACGGGATGAGTTGTGCAAACGTGAGGGCTACTCAGCCTTGAATCACCACGAATAACGCCATGGAATCCTGTCATAAAACAACCCTGAATTGTGGCGTTTCCGGGCAGGATAGCGTCTGCCCTGCGCGTCTGCTGCTGCCGGGTCAAGGACACAAGGCCGCTGGCACGGTAAGGGATGCACGGATCAGGCGTGCCGCCGGTAGTGGTAAAGATGATGGTTGAAGCGAAGACGGGGATACAGACGTCATGAAAAAAGACGCCCGTATTTATGTCGCGGGCCATCATGGTCTGGTCGGTTCGGCGATTGTTCGCCGATTGCGGGCTGAAGGCTATGAGAACCTTATTTTACGTACGTCCGGCGAACTGGATTTGCGTAACCAGCAGGCGGTCGATACATGGTTTGACGAACAGCGGCCCGAATATGTGTTTCTTGTCGCGGGGACTGTTGGAGGCATATGGGCGAACAGCACGTGTCCGGCTGAGTTTATCTACGATAATCTGATGATCCACGCGACGGTTGTGCATGCCGCCCACCTGTATAACGCCACGAAACTTCTGTACCTCGGTAGTTCCTGTATCTATCCACGCGATTGTCCGCAGCCGATGAAGGAAGCGTATCTGCTTACCGGTCCGCTCGAGCCCACGAATGAGTGGTATGCGATTGCCAAAATCTCCGGTATCAAGATGTGCCAGGCATATCGGCGGCAATATGGAAGCCGGTTCATTTCAGCCATGCCCACGAATCTGTACGGTCCCGGAGATAATTTCGATCTGAAAACATCGCATGTTCTACCCGCCATGATCCGCAAATTTCACGAGGCGAAAGAACGGGGCAAGGCGCAAGTGCATCTGTGGGGGACGGGAAACCCCCGGCGTGAATTCCTGCATGTGGACGACTTGGCCGATGCTTCGCTATTTCTGATGCGGAACTATGATCACGAGGAAATTGTCAATGTGGGTACGGGTAAGGACGTGAGCATTGCGGAACTGGCGCAGCGGGTCAAAGACGCAGTGGGGTATGCGGGCGAAATAGTATTTGATCCGGAGAAACCGGACGGGACGCCAAGGAAACTGCTGGATGTCTCGAAGATCCATAGACTGGGATGGTCCGCCAGCACTGGTTTGACGGATGGTATCAGGCGCACTTATGCGTGGTACCTGGAACAGATGCAGAATCAGTAACTCACTTTCCTTACGAAATCGATAAGTTACGCTGCAAGCCCTTGATTTGCGCGCCCATTCATTGGGCGCTTTGGTTACTTTGTAAGAAGTCATCACGCCTGACAAGGTGGCATAGCCGTTACGAAACGTGATCGCAACTTGCCAGAAAAAAGACCAGGGATAGGATCCATCCCGCCATGTCCGGACTCAATCCACAACAATATGAAGCCGTGTTTCATCGCAAGGGACCCTTGCTGGTGCTGGCGGGTGCGGGGTCGGGGAAAACGCGCGTCATTACAGAGCGCATCGCGGCACTGGTGGAACGGGATGTGCCACCGGAAGCTATTACGGCGGTTACGTTTACCAACAAGGCTGCACGGGAAATGCGCCAGCGTCTGAAGGCGCGGCTTGGCGGGCAAAGCAAGGGGTTGCGTATTTGCACCTTTCATGCGCTTGGACTATCCATGTTGCGCGAACACGCCGCGTTGGCAGGCAGGAAGCCGAATGTGTCCGTGTTTGCGGGATCGGAGCAGCGCTCGGCATTGCGTAGCATTTTGCAGGATATGCGGCTGCCCGCCGACGCCAGGCAGATTGATGCGATGTTGGGACGCATCTCCGGGCTAAAGAACGGACTTGCTGAAAGCTCTGACCCCGCTCTTTCAGCGATACGGGATCGCTACGATCACTTGCTTGCGCGCATGAATGCGGTGGATTTCGATGATTTATTGATTCTTCCGGTTCAAATGTTGCAACGGAACGCACCCATGATGGCGCTTTGGCGGGGACGCTGCCGGCATATGCTGGTGGACGAATACCAGGACAGCAGCCGGGTTCAATATGATTTTCTACGCCTGCTTGTGCCGCCCGATGGGAATCTGACGGTCGTGGGTGACGATGATCAATCCATTTATGGCTGGCGTGGTGCTGAAATCAGCAATCTGTTCCGGCTTGATGATGATTATCCGGGGTTGACGGTCATCAGGCTGGAGGAAAATTACCGTTCGACGGGTGCGATTCTCCATACAGCCAATACGCTGATTGGCAACAACAGCCAGCGGATGGGCAAAGAGTTGCGCGCCAATCTGGGGCAGGGTAAGCCGCTGCGAATATGGGAGACGGCAATGCCGGAAGATGAAGCTGAACGTGTGGCGGCGGATATTGTAGCAAGGCATGCAACCTCAAAAAGTCAATGGAATGATTTCTGTATTCTCTACCGCGCTTCGTATCAATCGCGCCCGATTGAACTGGCGTTGCGTGAGCGAGGCGCGCCCTATCGCGTCAGTGGTGGAACCTCATTCTTTGATCGGACGGAGGTGCGGGATGTGCTGGCGTATTTGCGCTTGATTGCCAACGGTGACGATGACCTCGCTTTCTTGCGCGCCATTTCCCGTCCACGGCGTGGCTTGGGAGATCAGGCTCTGGGCACGCTGGGGCAATTCGCGCAGGATCGCGCTCTTTCATTGCTGGATGCATGCTTGCGTGAGGATTTCGCACATAAACGTGCACCGACATTTGTCATGTTTGCCAATCTGATTACCGGATTGGAACAACGTTTTTTGCATGGTGAAGCGGATGATGCTTTTAATGCACTGCTGGTCGAGTCCGGTATCAAGTCCATGGTTGAAGCCGAGGCCGATGACGAAAAGAGATTGAATTCCCGCATGACGAATATCCATGAACTGCGCTGCTGGTGGATCGCACATGCTGAAAATGGTGGAAAGCTGGATGATTTTATCCAGCGATTAAGCCTCCTTGCGGACAGAAATGATGACGAAAGCGGAGATGCCGTGCGATTGATGACCGTCCATGCCGCCAAGGGTCTGGAGTTTGACCATGTGTATATCGTGGGTATGGAAGAAGGCAGTTTTCCGCACAGGAATGCCGTGGAAGAACAACGTATGGAGGAAGAGCGGCGGCTGATGTATGTCGCGCTGACCCGAGCACGGTTTTGTTTGACATTAAGTCACACCAGAAAGAAACGGCGCTTTGGACAAATTGAGATCCAGTCGCCCTCTCCGTTTTTGAGCGAATTGGGCGAGGCGTACGTGCAGTGGGTGGACCGGGAACCGGAGTCCGAGGCATCCGTGGAAGAAAGCGAGTCACATATGGCGGCCATGCGTAAGGCGCTGGGCCTGGGATGATTCTGTCGACCAGCCTGAAACTTTGTTCCTGTCTGTGCGCGGCACGCACAGGCAGGGACAATCATCGCAGCGCCAGGAGCCTGTCGGACTTATGGAAAATCTACTGCGCGGCAGGGAAACAGTCCAAAAAATCCTGATTTCTCGTTACATAGTTACCACTATGCGCCTCAAATTATGCTGTTTTTGCCTCGTTTCCCCACCTGCTCGCTACGATTCCCCTAAGTCCGACAGACTCCTAG
>CAYOUW010000078.1:0-8842 GCA_964407235.1 uncultured Zetaproteobacteria bacterium
CAGGGCGTATCAGATATTTATACCGGGTTACCGGACAGTGATGGTTGTTGAAGTCTGGTTATCCTGGGCGCGGGCATTGAGTGGACTGAATACTGGACGAATGTAACATTGGACACCGAAATGAAAGGATCATTCAGGGGAGCCTCTTGCAAAACTCGGGGTGGATGAGCGGCAATCCCACTTTGAGACCATTTTCGGGATTGAATGAGCTGCATGGTGGTTCCATGGAGCGAAATTCAAGCTCGGAAATGAGCCGAAGTGGGGAAGCCGATCGCCGCTCATGAGTTTTGCAAGAGGCTCAGGGAGCCCAGTGCAACCGTAAAGATGTCCTTTTAACCCGGACGTTTCATGAATCGCCGTGATGTTTGCGAAGTCATCATTCTTATCGCAAAGAGAAAATACTATAAACTACCGTAGGAGTGAAGGCCGGAGAGATACATGTTTACGCCAACGAAACAAAAAACGGTCACCAGAAATCCGGCTACGGTCCACCATGCCAGCGGTCGTCCCTTCCAGCCGTGCGAAACGCGCACATGCAGGTAGGCGCCATAGGTCAGCAGGACGACCAGCGCCCATGTTTCCTTGGGATCCCAGGACCAGTAACCGCCCCATGCCTCGGACGCCCATGCCGCCCCCAGGATGGTGGCCATGGTGAAAGCCGGGAAGCCGATGGCAACGGCCTTGTACGCCAGTTGATCCAACTGATCGAGCGAGGGGAATACAGCGAGCAGCCGCGAATAGTTGCCTTTCTGCTCAAGATGGTCGCGCACCAGATATGCCATGCCCGCGCCACAGGCAACCGCGAATGAGCCATAGCCAATGAAATTCATCGGTACATGAATCTTCATCCAGTAAGATTGGAGCGCGGGGACCAGCGGTTTGATGTCCGCATGGCCGCGCGCGGAGAGCCATATGCCGAAGAATACGCCCGCGGAAACCAGGGCCATCACAAACGCCCCCATAGCCTTGGCCTGATAGCGCCGCTCCAGTGATAAATAAATCACTGTGGTAATACAGAACAGAAGAATGAAAACCTCGTACAGATTGGAAACCGGCGCATGACCAATCTCCGCGCTCAGCAGGTAGGATTCATACCAGCGTAACAACAAGGCGGATCCACCGGCATATACGCCTATCCAGGCTGTTGCCGTCGCCAGATTTCCGACGATGGAAACAGGTGCGAACAGATAGGTGATATATAGCAATGCCGAGGAAAGAAACACAATGTTCATGGTCATAATGACGCGGCCGGAAATCAGGTTGGATTGATCGGCGTAGCTAATCAGCGAGGCGTTCGGTTCCAGCATGGACCAGAATGCGGCGATCAGAATCATCATCAGCGCGCCATCCAGCCATGGCACCAGATTCAATGAGAGTTTTGCCTCCGTGATCGAGGGTCTCGCCATTCCCGTGGCGAAACCGGATGCCAGCCCCGCCAGCGCACCGATCCCTGCCCAGGCGAAAGATGAAGGCGTTAAAAAGTACAACAACCCCTCATCGCCATATCCGGCAGGACCATACATGGAGTAAGCGGTGACTCCCGCAATGGCGCCCAGATAGGTGCAAAAGCGGACAAAGGCGGGTAAACCCCGGTTAAGGGTTTCAAAATTCAAACGTGATGCGGCAATAGCGGTCATACCTTACCCCCTGTTGACGGACTGGACGCGAAAGCTTCCTCCATTTTCATTAAAATACCATGAAATTCCTGCTCGAATCCCAGTTTATTCCGATTGGTCACACCACCCATGGTGACTTCAACATCGCTGCCTTTCTGTTTCAGAACCAGCCATAGCTTGCGGTGTGGCATATAAAACATGATGCACAGGCCGATGACAAGCATCGCGCTGCCGATCCAGACAACATTCATGCCGGGATCCCTGGCTAGTTCCAGACCCGTATAGTACACTTTATCGTAATCATCCAAAACAGGAATAAAAGGCCACGGCACGCGCGAAAGATTATTCATCCCCTGGATGATGCGTGCGCCCATCTGCTGAAAATGATCGGGGAGTTTTTTCCCGAACACATGCTCCAGAGCGGATTTGAAGGCTAGAAAATTGGCTTTCCGTGAGTGATCGCCTTTTTGCTTCTGTAGTACTTCAACAAAGTTTCTGTACAGCTTCCAGTCTGTCGTATTGCTGAAATCCAGACCCGGGGAAAAGGGTTCATAATCCTGATCCTCACCGGTCATCGAAACCATCATCAGGGTTCCACGATCTTGTCCGTTCATAATGAAGGGCCTCATGAAGCTCTTGACCTTGACCGATTTCAGACCCGGTCCACGCAGGATGAACTCCACGGCGGGTCCTAAATCCTTGAATTTCTTGGGCTCCCCCGGATTGGCCATGTTTTCGATGTTATAGAGGCGGAGATTGGTAAATTCCAGACTAACCCCCGTTTTTGGATCATGCCATGTGTCGTACACCCTGGTTTTTATGGTTTCAACTTTGCCGGTATCAAGGCGAAACAGCTTGATCCCGAGATCCGACCCGCCATCGCCAAAGCTGGCCTGATAGATGCGTACGCCTTTGTAGTATAAAGGACTATTGACAATAATGGATTGATGATCAATGACGACTTTACCATGATCAATGATGGACAGGGTGCTACGAAACGCCTTGGGCATGCCGGTCGGATAAAAATCAATAAAAAAACTATCACAGCGAATATCAAATGGCATCTTCAGGTGGCCGGTTCCCGTGCCCTTGACGAAGCTGATGGTATTATCCGTGCTGCCTTCGACGATATTCATGGTGCCACGGAAACCGTAGTGGGCGCCGATCCAGCCGCCGATCAGGATCACGAGAATGGCACTGTGAACCAGTATATAACCCCATTTGTTCCATCGGCCCTTATCGGAACGAACATATGTTTTGCCGTCACTTTCGGCAATGCTCTTCTCCCAGCCATGGAGGTTGGATTTGATGGCGGCAAGTGTCAGGACGGAACTTGTATTTTTCAGCGTCCAGTGATGCAAGTGATGGAATCGTTGCAGGGACTTGTCCGCAATGATGGCCTTGCGCTTCTTGCGCATTTCCCTGATCATACGCGGGGTATGACGCCACAGGCAGACGACAAGCGAAACCATTAAAAAGCCCAGTAAGCCTCTAAACCATCCTGCATGGTACATATCGAATAAACCAAGGGATCGGAATACATTATACCACAATGGACCGAATTGTCTGAGATAATCGGCCTGCATCTGGTTTTGCAACAACACGGTGCCAACCACGCTGGCCAGGGCAAGCACCACCAGAAGCGCAATAGCCAAAGACATCGAACTCAGGCGATCTAAGTAGGGTTTGAACCAGGCGGGCATTGTCATGGGGTGGCGCATCCTAGAGGAGTGTGACGCTCAAAAAAACAACGATTTTTTAGGGCTAATAATTTGATGACTTCTTGCGAAGTCATCAAAGCGCCCATGAATGGGCGCGCGAATCAAGGACTTGCAGCGCAATTTGTTGATTGGTAAGGAAAGTGAAAATCGTACTTTTTACTTTCCCTGGAGTAAAAAGACCATGGGTGGCCTTTTTACGGCTTCATCATAATATTAGCGTTCCATCTCGTGAAGTTACAGGACATGGTGCTAGCGCAGAGTATGAAAGTGATTTTTCTTCCAGAGTAGCAGACGGGAAGGGGTAGCACCCTTTCTCGTATTGGCGATCATTCCGCCGAGATGACGATGCCAGCGCATGCGCAGACTCCGGGATGGCGATTGCAGCGTTCGCTTGCGCCGATTCAGACTGCTGGAAAGAATCAGGCCCCCGTTTAACTTCGCCAGTCGACGGCAGACCGGATCGGCATCAACACGCAGGGCTATGCGTCCGTTCGCATAGCAGGCGCGGGAAAGTCCGGGCCTGCCCGGCACGATCAGGGTGACGTTTCCGGGCCATAATTGTCGTATCGCCCGGCGCAGGGCAGGCGGCAGGTATCGGGTATGGCGTACAGCCGTGCGTATGGAATCGGCAATGAGCACAAAGGGACCCTGGCGTTGTTTGAATTGTTGCAGTTGTCCCACCGCCCGCGGAGAAAACGGAGACGCCGCGATGCCTGCCACCGTTGACGTGGCATGGGCGACGAGTTTTCCATTTTGAAGTATGCGTGCGCCGCGAAGGGCGCGCAATTTTCCACGAATCATTCCGAACAATCCGGGTTAGAGATTTGGATAGTCCGGTTGAGCGATGACTTCGCGCGCTGTTCGTAACTGATCCGCCAATGCCGCATCAGATTGCGCCAATATCTGCACCGCCAGTATCGCGGCGTTTTTTGCGGCATTGATACCAACGCACGCTACGGGGATACCGGGCGGCATCATCACCGTTGAAAGCAAAGCGTCCTGCCCCTGCAGTGGTCCCGCCGAGACGGGCACGCCAATCACAGGCCGAATGGTTCTGGACGCCACCACGCCGGCCAGATGCGCCGCCATGCCCGCGGCGCAGATAAACACGCCGCATCCGGCAGCATCAGCGTCATGGACAGCCTTGATCGTGGCTTCCGGCGTGCGATGCGCGGAACGCACCAACATCTTGTATGGTACGTCATATTGACCCAGCACGGCGGATGCTCCCTCCATAATGGCCATATCGCTTTTGCTACCCATCAGAATCAGGACTTTGATATTTTTCATTAACTTTTCTCCTTCCTGACCGCGCGATAGCCGATGTCCTTGCGATAAAAACCGCCGGGCCAGTCAAGATATTTCAGAGCAGCGTAAACGGTTTGCTGTGCTTCGGCAACGCTGTCACCCAACGCTGTCACCCCAAGCACGCGGCCGCCGCTGTTCACAATCGCACCGGCGCTCCCGGCCGTTCCGGCATGGAATACGGTGGTTCCCGCCGCTTCCACGTTATCCAGTCCGCCAATGATTTGTCCCTTGGTGAAACTTCCCGGATAGCCATCCGAAGCGACGACGACAGTGAGTGCTGCGCGATCATCCCAGTCCAGTGTCATGCCATCCAGCCGTTTTTCCGCCGCCGCCAGCAGCACTTCGCCAAGATCGGATTTCAACCGGATCATCAACGACTGGCATTCCGGATCGCCGAAGCGAACATTGAATTCGAGCGCCTTCGGTCCGTCACCGGTAATCATAATGCCGACGTACAGCGTACCGATGAACTCGATGCCACGACCTTTTAACGCCGCAATGGCGGGCCGCGCGATGGTTTCCAGCACTTCATCCGCAATTTCCTTGCTGACGCACGGGGCTGGCGAACAGGCGCCCATGCCGCCGGTGTTCGGTCCGGCATCCCCATCCATCAGCGCTTTATGATCCTGACTGGAAGCAAGTGGAAGAATGGCATCCCCCGAGACAATGAACAGGCAGGATGCCTCCTCACCTTCAAGAAACGCCTCAATGACGACTTGTGAACCGGCTTCGCCGAAGCTGTTTCCGGCCAACATGTCGCGCGCCACGGCCACGGCCTCGTCCACCGTCTGTGCGATAATCACACCCTTTCCGGCCGCCAGCCCCGAGGCCTTGATAACCATTGGCGCGCCCCGGTTGCGGATACATGCCTCGGCGGTATCCGGGTCGGTGTGGGTTTCAAATGCCGCCGTTGGTACGCCAGCTTCGTCCATGAGTGTTTTGGCGAACGATTTGCTGCCTTCCAGTTCCGCCGCCGCCCGGTTGGGTCCAAATACGGCAAAATTCTCGGCGCGCAGCCGGTCGGCAAGTCCTGCTACCAGAGGTACTTCGGGCCCGACGATAACCAGATGCGGCTGTTCCTTCTTCGTCAAATCAACAAGCCCGCCGATGTCCCCCGCATTTACGCGGACACAACGCGCATCCTTTGCGATACCCGGATTGCCCGGCGCACAGACAACCCCCGAAACCGAGGCTGAACGTTTCAGCTTCCAGCACAGTGCATGTTCGCGGCCACCGCCACCGATCACCAAAACTTTCATTCTGTTACTCCGGTAATCATTTGTATTGCCTGAACCCGTCAACCAGTGACTGAAATGTGCCGGGACGATACTTTTCAAAGCTCTCCTGGTCTACAAAGACAAGATCATATTCGATGTTCGACTGAGCCTTGTTGATATCCTCGCACCACTGTTTGAGTCGCTGCATTTTCAACGGTACATCCAGGTCTTCCTGGCCCTTGGTTTCAACAATGAAAACCTCTTTATCCGACTTCTTAACGATGAAATCCGGATAATAGTTCGATATGTCTCCATCCGCATTCACATAATCCAGCTTGAAATGAACAGCCAGATAATTCTTTGCGTAGGAAATAATATCACCGCAGTCTTCGAGAAAGCTGGCGAACTGAAGTTCCAGATGACTATCGCCGATAACCTTGTTGAAGACGCTCTTTTTCGGCACAAGATATCCCTGCTCCCTGGCGACAAAGGGCCGGGTGTTTCGCAGCTTGATGGTGTCCCTGATTTCAGCGTCTCCCTTATCTTGTACAGCCAGGGAGTTAATCTGCTTCTTGAAGTTCTCCATAAGCGTCTTCGTAGCAGCAAGTTCGGATAAATTTCGCAATGTGTTCGGGCTATCAAGATCAACTTCCACATCAAAGAGGTGATGCTGCACAAACCCCTTGATCTTGCCGTACAGCACATCATAGCCACTGACCAGCCGAAAATCCTTCTTGATGGTCTGGGCAAAATAACCGATCACGCTGCGGTAATCCGCGACGCCTGCGGTATCCAGAACTGTTGTGTGCGTCACCTCGCCCGTAGTGATATCCTTAAAGACGATCTCACGCTGTTCTTCCTTGCTGAATTGCCGGTATTTCACCTTGTTATGCCCGAATTTGGCTACATCAAGATCGGCAAGGTTCTTGTACTCGCGGTACGCACGCGGCGTCATCACCGGAATTTCGATATCCAGCGCGTCAATATCCTTCTTCTCATTTTCCCTATCGACCTCAATTACAATCGGCGTCTTGGGGGCCGTGCCTTCTCCCATGGCCTTGCGTTCCAGCACCACGCCTTCAGCCTTTATGGATTCGACGAAATCCATGAAGGCATCCGTACCGACCACACTTACCTGTTCCTCTACACTGCCGGGATACATCTTGCGCAGACCGCGCCCCAAGGTTTGCTCAGGCAAGATGTTTGCGGGGGAATTATAGGCGCGGAGTCCGACAATAGTAGTGACATTGCGGACATCCCAGCCTTCCTTGAGCATCAACACGGATACGATGGCCTTGTAGGGGCTGTCCATGCCATCAATCTCGTTGGCTTGCTTGCGCAAAAGCTCCAGTTCCTCTTTCTTCTTGCCTGACGCTGATTCAGATATTTCGCCATTGTTCTTGGTATGGATCACCAGCACGGCACCCTCCAACTCTGGATAAGTACCTTTCAGATACTCCGCTACGTCATCGCAATTCCTGGTGTTGTCAGTCATCACAAACAGGATGGCTTTTTTGTTCATCTTCTGATGCTCGGCATAAGCCTTGCGCCACTCAATCACACCTAGGTGCAAATAGTCCGCGTTTTCCTCCGTGTATTTGGCGCTTTTCTTTTTCTCCAGTTTAGCGCGGCTGGCAGCATCGGGCACCACCGGATGCTTCACCACATTCTGTGAAATGGCCTCCACCAGCGGATAATCCGCCACGGTCTGCACAAAGATCGCGCCGTTGTTGTGTTTCGGTGTGGCCGTCACGTCCACTTGCAGGGAAAGGACAGCGCCTTTTTGCAGCAGACGATTATGAATGTCCTCGATAGACTTAAACCAGGCCATGCGGCTGTCGTGGATGTGGTGGGCCTCGTCGTTCAATACCGCCAATTCGCCGATGTCCCGCACGATCATGCCTAAATCCACTTTGGAATCAGTGGTTGCACCAGTGGGCCGCTTGCCGAGGAAATAGTCCATCGTATCGTCATCGTCCTTTGATGCCGGAATGTCGTCGCCCGCATAAACCCGGTGGATGTTGGTCAGGAAGATATTGCCGGTGGGATTCGTGATGCGCACATCGTCCTGCACATGCAGCGTGAGCTGAAAATCATCCCGCCAGCTTTGTCCGCCATAGCCATTGTCCGGCAGCACCGGGTCTTTGAAGAAAATGTCCAGGCCCTTGAAATCCTTGTAGATACGGTCCAGCACGATGATGTTTGGCGTAATCACCAGAAAGTTGCGCGCCAGTTCCGATTCTGGCTCATACAGCTTGTGGAAGAAGCTCCACGCCAGCACCAGGCTCAATACCTTGGTTTTGCCTGCGCCCGTGGCCATCTTGACCACGAAACGCCGCCATGTTTCATCAAACATCCCTGTGGAAACTGCGCCGGAGTTATCGAAGCGCATCAGGTCGTACTTGTCCTTCACCCCAACCACGTCATAGAGATAGATGATGGTTTCCAATGCTTCACGCTGGGCGAAGTAATACTGAAACTCAGCCATCGCGCCGCCATCTGCTGCTGGCAGCAGATGCGGCTCTTTGAACCACCAGTTGAGCAAAGTACGGCTTGTTTCGGTGGCCTTGGCATAGCCGCTGTCTCGCCACGTCTTCACCTGTTTGCGAAGCTCCGGCACCAGCGGCGGCAACAGCTTTTCAAAACTTGATGTCCGCAAGGTCTCATCCGCCGGAAACCAGCGGATGGCCGGATCGAGAATGGCGTGTGGGGAATCGGGAAAATCAGGGTGGAGTGCCATGACTAAAACAATCTTTCCTGCAAATCCAGGCCCGGCCAAAACACACTAATGATGACAAAAACCGTAATTAAAACTCTTTCCTTCATAGATGAACTACCGAAAGCCCGTGTCTTCCTGCCAAAAAATCGCTTACACAGTGACGATGACAACAATGCGGTTCTTTTTCAAAACAGGTGAGCGCAATTCGCTTTTGCTGATCGAGCATTTCCATAACCCGGTTCAAACCAGACATTCTATCCG
>CAYOUW010000079.1:0-8622 GCA_964407235.1 uncultured Zetaproteobacteria bacterium
CATTAAAAATATCCCTCTTTCTTCTTGTCTTCCATGGTATTGGCGCCGTGATCAATAATGCGCGTTTCGCGCTCGCTCCTGCGCGCGGCGGCGGCTTCGGCTACAATCGCATCAAGGGTCGTGGCATCGGAACGGACAGCCCCCGTGCATGGCATGCAACCCAACGTGCGGAAACGGCACATGACCCGCGTTGGCTCCTCGCCTTCCAGCAGTTGATTCCTGGTTTTTTCATTATATGGAATCAACAGGCTTCCCCGCTTCACCACGAGCCGTTCCTTAGCGTAATACAATGGCACAATTGGAATGTTTTCTTCACGGATGTAGAGCCAGATATCCATTTCCGTCCAGTTGGAAAGCGGGAATACGCGCACACTTTCACCTTCATGAATGCGGCCATTATAGATATCCCACAATTCCGGACGTTGATTCTTCGGATCCCACTGGCCGAATTCATCGCGAATGGAAAACACGCGCTCCTTGGCGCGGCTTCGCTCCTCATCGCGTCTTGCACCGCCAAAAGCAGCGTCATAATTCCTTTCTTCCAGCGCATTCAGCAAAGCCTGTGTTTTTAATGCGCCACAACAACGCGCCACGCCATATTCCCCGGGATTCATTCCCTTGCTGATCGCATCTTCATTACGCCTGACGATCAACTCCGCACCAATTTCCTTAATGAACCAGTCGCGGAATTCATACATCTCGGGGAACTTGTAGCCGGTGTCCACATGCAATAAGGGAAACGGCGGAGGTGCGGGGTAAAAGGCCTTGCGTGCCAGATGCAACATGACGCTGGAGTCCTTGCCAATGGAGTACATCATCACCGGATTGCGAAACTCGGCCACCACTTCCCGCATGATGTGGATGGACTCCGCTTCCAGCGTTTTAAGCTGCGTGAGTCTGTGTTCACTCATTGGTTTCTCCTAACCTGCATGATTGATTCGGGCCTTTGTTCATGATGAATTTCGGGGAAGGAGACCGTCGCCATGCATACGGACGACCGACGAGGAATTCGGTGCGGGCAAAGGAACATACAAGGGCGCGGCGGCATTTGTGAATAATGCAGGTTAAATCCCCTCACCCAACTCTCCTTCCCCCGCACTCAGGGAACGGACATGCAGCCCGCATTCGGCCAGCGTATCCTCGTTCTCCCACCACCATCGCCCGGCGCGCGGGTCTTCCCCAACAGTAATGGCGCGCGTGCAGCACTCACAGCCAATCGACACATAATGCTCATCATGCAGGCGATTGTAAGGCACATCATGCTCACGGATATAGCTCCGGATATCGTTTTCGGTCCAGTCCAGCATGGGATTGTATTTCACCAGACCAAACACAGGATCATGCTCAACCGGTTGAACCGCGGCGCGGTTCTCCGACTGATCCCGATGGCGGCCGGTGATCCACGCCTCCATGCCGGCCATGGTGCGCCGAAGCGGACTGACCTTGCGAAGGTCGCAACACAGTTTGCGATTCTCTACGGAATGATAAAACAGATTAACGCCATGTTCGCGCACCATGGCTTCAACCTCATCTCTGTCCGGAAATATAATTTCCAGATCCGCGCCATAGTGTTCGCGCACCCTGTCCATCAGCACGTAGGTGGCCTGTGGCAAGCGCCCTGTGTCCAGCGTCATCATACGAATGCCGGGAGCGTGTTTACAAATCAAATCAATCTGAACCATACCTTCCGAACCCAGGGCGCACGGATAGATCAGCCGGTCGCCATGTTTGTCTCTGGCTTGCCGCAGCAACGCGACCGTCGATTCAATCAATGTTGAAAGGTTCATTTCATTACTCCGGTTTCGGCAACAGGCCACCATAGCCAGACCGTCAGCGAAAAGAGCGCGAACGCTGAGATCGACATCATAGCGCCATAGCGCAACATTGACGCGGTCTTCACATAGCCCGTGGCAAAAATCATGGCATTGGGCGGCGTTCCCATGGGTAACATGAAGGCGAATCCGGCCACGATCCCGACCGCGAGGGAAACCATGGATGGATCCATTCCCGCCGCCAGGCCTGCCGGAATGGCCACCGGCAACATAATCGCAACCGCAGCGGAATTGCTGACGCCTTCGGTTAACAGCAAGGTCGCCAGCGCCAGAAGCAATAACAGTCCCAGGCCCGACGCGCCCATTGGCAGCATCCACGATGCCAGCCATGCGCCCGCGCCCGTCACGGCAATGGCCTTACCGATGGCAATCGCACCACCATACAGCATCACCACATCCCAGCTTACATTCGCCTGAATCTCTTTCCATTCGACCAGACGCAATGCAACCATGCAGACGACACTCACCAGGGCAATACTGGCAAGCCCCACCGCATGTCCTGCCGACAGCCATGCGATAATCGTCACAGCCATTAGCAAAGCCATGGTACGCCCTTGCCAGCTCAGCAACCCAAGTTCGAGCCGTTTTTGCTCGATCCTTTTCCGAACAGCTCCAACATCCAGCCCGTTTACGGGGGTGACCCATAGAAGAACCGCGGCGCCAATAAGAAGCATACCGGCCACCAGCGGCACGGCAGCAATACTCCAGTCGAGAAACGAAAACGATTTGCCGGTCAGTTCCTGTAACAGCGCCATGGCCAGCGGACCGCGCGCGCCCCCCAGCAACGTGGCGACACCACCGATAATCGCGCCCCACGCCATGGCAAGGAATATCGACTGGGCGTAACGATCTCCCGGCTTCAGACCGAGTCCGCGCACAATCTCCCATGCAAGGGGAAGAAACACCGCCGCCACCGCGTGTTCAGGCATAAAAAAAGCCATGCAGGCAGGTAAGAACAGCATCGCCATCAGCAAGCGCCGGAGGCTGGATCCCGCCCGTTCCAGAAAGGCCAGCGCCAGATGTTCGGATAATCCGGATTTCATCACGCCCGCGGCCAGCATAAATGCGCCAAGAATAAAAAATACGGCGGGATTCCCGAACAAAGCAAACGTTTGCGTGGCTGGAAGGACATCCAGCAAAGGCAAGAGCGCCAAGCCTAATATGGCCGTCACAGCCAACGGCAACAATTGAGAAACCCAAAGAACAAGACAAAGGGTAAACACAATGATGGCATGCCAGCCCGGCACGCTCAGACCCGCTGGCGCAGCCTGTTTGATTGCCCACCACGTTACAAACGCAATCAGGGCCAATGCCGCAAAGGGCAGACTTCTACGCACCAACAGCACATGCATGGGGCGCTGATCCAGAATGACCGGCATTCTGCGCCCTACCCCGTTCCCGTATCAGTGTAACGCACTTTGAGTGAGCGCCGCAGGGCATCCACCCATCCATCCATCCTCCTGCCAACAGGACTCAATGTCAGACGTTCCGTGAGCGACACCTCGTGCCCGACCAGGATCCTGCTCTCCATCGGCGTCAGTACACGTCCCATATCCCGTAAACGATGTGTTGGCAAACCGGATACCGCCAGAATATCGTACAATGCGAGGAAGGCGGTCTCGGCTGTGTCCATATCAGGCAGATCCGTATGCTCCAAAGGTGTTCCAGGCAGGGGACGAAAGGGAATCAGCAAGGGCACCACGCCATGTTCCACCAATGCGTTCATACCGGCAATGGTTGATTCTACCGGTTCCAAACCCAGGATTAGATGGCTGACCACCGCACCTTCGCGAAAGACGGAAACCGCATGCCCGAGCGCGCGCCAGATGGCCTCCTGCCCACCTTCGGCCTGTTTGCCGGGGCAAACAGTGGCAAACCGTTCTTCGCCGAACAGTTCCAGATTACAAATCAGCACATCCAGCCCCGCGGCATACAGATCGTCAATCATGGAGGTATCACGCGGCGCCACGGTTTCCAGCGCAATTTGCCGGTGTCCCAGGTGACGGCGTAACAGCGCAATCAATGAAATCAAACGATCCAGCCCTGCCTGGTCTCCCGGAACATGGCCGTTATACAAATACACCGTATCCACTTCACGTTCGGCCAGAGCCGCCCTTACCACTTCAATCAGTTCCAACGGGTCACGCAACGGTGGAATCGTTTCATTCAACATCGAATCATACTGACAGTACTGACAGGCTCGACCCGGCTGCGCGAAGAAACCGCAACCCATCAGGGGATGTAAAATTAACAATTTATCATGTAACGACGAAAAGCTTCCCATACGCGCGCCGGCGCGCGTCGTCTGATGGTAATAGCGTGGCGCCGCGATCAGTTTCGCGGGCATGCGTTCCCCTTCATGCGTCAGTTCACATCCATCGTCCGTGACATGCAACGCAATCGGGCTCTTCTCCGTAAAGGGTTGAGCTACGGGAACTGTGGCGAAATGTCCGCTGGGAAGACGTAAATCCAGCACCATCTCCACGGCATTGGCTTGGGAAATCCACCGGGAAGCATGCGGCAAGCCATCAGGAAAGGCTACGCCGTGCGTCACCAGAGCCAGCTTGGCGCGGCCGGAATTATTAAAAAACGTCATGGTTCCGGTTGCTGCCTACGCAGATTTCTCCACCAAAATCTTCCACTGGCTATCTGAAATCTTCTCTTGTGCGAGCACCCTCTGCCCCTGTTCCTCCAGAGAGCGTGGAACATTCATGATGGGTTCTCCATCATCAAGGATCACCGACAGGTGCGCGCCCGCCGGCAGTGTTTCCAGTTTCAACTTGGTCTTGACGAAATTCATCGGGCAAGCCACGCCCGCAAGATCCAGCAGCACGGCTTCCTCTCCCGCGGCGACTGATGTTTGCCGGGCAGCAGATGTATCCGGTGCGGACAGTGTTTTGTACTCGTCATCAGGCACCGGCGCAAACCGGGCTGCCGCCAAATCAACAAAGGATCCCACCACGCCCCGTAAAGCGGTAACGCCCGACGCGGGATCAGCGATATTGACGTTCATCAATGCCGATGTCGCTCTGGCCAGACCTCCGGACACTTCCTTGTCGGCAGCGGCGAAACCGGCCAACAGGCCGAAGACTTCCGCGTCATCCCCGGGTTTTTCACCGTAGACGGTCAGAAAGGAACGTGCCGTGGAAATGGCGGCCTGTTTGTAGCCCTCCAGGGCTTCAGCCCAGAACATGGAATCCAGATGGGCGGAACCGACGCGAAGCTCGTATTGAGCTTCCGCCACCAACGCATCCGTCATGCCGACCACGGCAGCCGCGCACTCGCCCGGCTTGTTATCCCTGGTCGAGAATGGCTGGTTCTCGCTCCAGTCATACATCAAGCCCTCAACGTCGCCTTCACCGGCGGAGAACGGCGTCAGAATGGCATTGAGACCATCCTGACCAAGACGGGAGGCCCAGTCATGTATGCTTTCACCCGCCTCTCGCCCTTCTTTATACGCATTTAATACGGCGATTCCCGCCTCCGGCGCACGTTTCGCCGGCACAGGCCTGGTGGCAAAGCCAAAGGCTTTGCCCGCCGCGCCGGATCCACCCACATGCAGTTGGTAATGCGGCACCGCCTTGCCTTCAAGCTTTCTGGCCAGACCGTGAAAACCAAGGTCCGCAATATGGTGTTGTCCACAGGAATGCTGACAGCCGGAAATTTTGACCTGCATACCGGCAAGATCGGGATGACTTTCGCTGATCTTCTCCAGCACCGGTTTCATGGTCTCGGCCAATCCGTAGGAATTGGTAATGGCCAGACGGCAGGATTCCACACCGGGGCATACCATGACATCGGGGAGACCGCGCGCATGTTCGATTGCAATACCGGCAGCATTCAGAATCGCAATCACCGCATCTGTTTTCCCCGGCGCAACGCCGGTTATCACCATCCCCTGCTCGGGCGTAACGCGAAGATCATCGCTTCCACCGGCACGCGCGGCCTCCGCTACGGCATGACACTGCGCCGGCGTTAGATCGCCACGGAAGAGATTGAGTAGAATGCTTTTTTTGCCATCATGTTGATCCACCACCGGATCGCCATGAAATGGAAAGGGTCCGGACGGTTCGCGCCAGTTCGCTTCAGCATATTCCGGATCGGCGCCATGCGTCTTCTCCACCGCTGCCCGCTCCTGGCGATACAAATCAATAAATCCCCCGGAACCCAGTTTCATCAATACGTACTTCATGCGCGCCCGTGCGCGATGTTTGCGGTCCGAATACTTGAAATGAATACGCATCAGGGCTTCACCCACGAGCAGCAGTTCTTTCTCCTCGATAAAGTCCTCGAGTTTAATGGCCGAAACCGGCTGGATGGAAAGCCCTCCCGCGGCCCACACCTCAAAACCGCGCTTGCCGTCCACGGTTTTAGCGATAAAACCGGCATCATGCATGCCGGAAAGCCCGCAGTCCGTGGCGCAACCCGAGAAGGTCACCTTGAACTTGCGCGGAAATTGCTGCGTCAACGGATGACGCAAATAAAACTCGGCAAAACGCCGGGCGTGTATATTCACGTTCGCATGCTCAGAGGGGCACACGCCGGACAAAAAACAGGATGTCACGTTACGTACGGTATTGCCGCAAGCCTCTCGCGTGGTCATGCCAGCCCCGGCGAGGCTACGCAAAATAGCAGGCGTATCCTCCAGACGCATAAAATGCGTCTGGATATCCTGTCGTGTCGTCACATGCGCCAGTTTGGGCGTATCCAGCTCACCGGCATATTGCGCCACGAGATCGCCAATCACATCCAGTTGCGCCGGTGTGAAACGGCCACCCGGCAGTTTGATGCGCACCATCTGCACGCCATCCTGCCTCTGACCATACACGCCCATCTGCAATCGAAACGGCGTGAAGCGCTGCTCGGGCATACGCCCGTCCAGGAACGACTTTAATCCTGCTTCATATTCCTTAATATCATCTTCACTGGTGAAATTCAGTGGTTCAACTGCCGCCATGTTATTCGCTCCCTGGGCTCTGGAAATATAACTTATTCATTTTCGGTGCATTAACCTTGCGCGGTGCGTAATTCACACGTTTCTTCATAAGTCATCAAATGCTTGATGGTCGCCTTCTCCGAGCACAGCGGGCAGGCCGGATCCCTGTGCAGCCTTAGCTTGCGCCATTCCATGCGCAGCGCATCAAAGGTCATCAGATAACCGGACAGGGACTCGCCAATACCCAGCAATTCCTTGATGACTTCCACGGCCTGAATCGTACCCACGACACCGGCCAGCGCGCCCAGAATCCCGGCTTCGGAACAACCAGGAACCAAACCCGCAGGTGGCGGTTCGGGATACAGGCAGCGATAACACGGGCCTTCCCCGTCCGCATGCGGTTTGAATGTCGTCACCTGCCCTTCAAAGCGGAACATCGCACCTGACACCAGTGTCTTCCGTTCAAAAAAACAGGCATCATTGACCAGAAAACGGGTCGGAAAATTATCGCAACCATCCACAATCACATCGTAATCACGGATAATGTCGCGCACATTCTCCCCGGTGACGCGCTCGGCGCGGGTGATGACATTCACGTCCGGATTCAGCGCCTGTATGGTCTTCTTTGCGCTCTCCACCTTGTCCATGCCGATACGTTCGTTGTTATGCATGATCTGCCGCTGAAGGTTGGACACCTCCACCACGTCGGCATCGGCGATACCGATGGTTCCGACGCCTGCCGCAGCCAGGTAATAAGCCACGGGACTACCCAGACCTCCCGCGCCAATCATGAAGACCCTGGATTCAAGCAACGTTGACTGACCCTCGCCACCAACCTCCGGCAGGATAATGTGCCGTGAATAGCGCTCGATCTGTTCTTCCGTAAAATCAATCATACTTCAATTCCCTTAAATAAATCCGTAGACATGTAACGTTCCGCCATGGATGGCAAAATCACCACAATACGCTTACCCTTCATCTCCGGCCGCGCCGCTACCCTCAACGCCGCCGCCACGGCTGCGCCGGAAGAAATGCCTCCGGCAATTCCTTCTTCCCTGGACAAGCGCCGCGCCATATTCAAGGCCTCCTCGTTACTGACCTGTTCGACGCGATCAAGGATGTCCATATTCAAGTTTTTCGGAATAAAACCCGCGCCAATACCCTGAATTTTGTGCGGCCCCGGTTTGCCTCCTGAAATGACCGGCGAATCGGCGGGCTCTACCGCAATGGCCTGAAAATCAGGATTACGCGATTTAATCACTTCAGCCACGCCGGTAATGGTTCCGCCCGTACCCACGCCCGCAACAATGGCATCCACATGACCATCGGTATCCGCCCATATTTCTTCCGCGGTCGTTTGACGATGAATCTCCGGATTGGCCGGATTGTCAAACTGTTGCGGCATGAATGCGCCATCGGTCTTGCTGACAATCTCGGCCGCCTTTTCGATCGCGCCCTTCATGCCTTTCTCCGCCGGTGTCAATTGCAGTTCCGCGCCCAATAATTTCAGCAGTTTGCGCCGCTCCAGACTCATGGATTCCGGCATGGTGAGGATACATCGGTATCCCTTGGCACGAGCCACAAATGCCAGTGCGATCCCGGTATTGCCACTGGTCGGTTCGACAATCACGCCGCCTGGTTTAAGACTCCCGTCCGCTTCGGCGGCCTCGATCATCGCCTTACCGATACGGTCCTTGACAGAGTTCAGCGGATTGCGAAATTCCAGTTTTAACAGAATTTCCGCAGGCAAATTACGACCCATGCGCTGCAAGCGCACCAGGGGCGTATGTCCTACCGTTTCCGCAACATTATTAAATATTGGCATAATACACCTCGATTACTGTTATTCTTCGA
>CAYOUW010000080.1:0-8548 GCA_964407235.1 uncultured Zetaproteobacteria bacterium
TGCTGCATTGATGTCAGTGATGGCCTGCTTGCTGATGCAAGCCATGTAGCGGATGCGTCCGGAGTGGCGTTTCACCTCTGCATGGAGAAGGTTGATAGCTTTCAGGCGTTGATTCGGGAGATGGATGAACAGGAAGCCATGCGTCTCGTTCTGGGCGGCGGGGAGGATTATTCGTTATTGTTTACGGCATCCGTAAAACAGCGGGAATCTTTGCAAACATTTGCCTGCCGCATCGGCGAATGCCGGGAGGGAAGTGGCGTTCACGTTACACTGGATGGTCGAAACGTGCATATTGCCCATATGGGATATAACCATTTTGCTTAATCTGGCACGTTTTGTCGCCGCAGGTTTTGGCAGTGGCCGGGTACCGATTGCACCCGGAACATTCGGCAGTCTGGCCGCACTGGTCGTGGCATGGCTCGTGATTCAGGTATGGGGCGCGGTCTTTCTCTGGTTCGGATGGTTTTTATTGTTAGCTGTAGCTTGCTGGTCCACCTGGGTTGCCCTGCCCGAAGAGCAGGAGGCTGATCCGCAGTGGGTTGTCATCGACGAATGGCTGGGGCAATGGCTGGCGTTGCTGATCGCGTTCGTCGCCTTGCCAGTCAATCCGGTGGTGTTTGCTTTGGCATTCGCGGGCTTCCGTTTTTTTGACATTCTTAAACCCGGGCCAATCAGGGCGGTCGAACATTTGGGGCCGGACTGGTGGTCGATTCATGCCGATGATTTACTGGCTGGCATCTTTGCCGGAGTGGTGTTACTGATAGGAAATGCCATGTTATCCATAGTTTCCGGCTGATATGAGATTGAATAATCCCGGCCATATTCAGGCGCAACTGGTTGTGAGTGAAACGGGCCTGGATGAGCTTTGTAATGCAGGAATAAGCGCAGGGTGGCTAAGCGCATGGCTGCAATCCGCAGGGGCGGAACATGTATCTTTGCATTTGCTTGATGCGGACACATGGAAGCATACTATGGGCTGGCGGGTATTTTATGCTACTGAACCGGAATTGATGCGGGTTGCGCTGTATCATGGGAAACGTATCCGGGCGCGGAAAGATGGTGGTAGAACACTGCTTGGGGCGGATGGTTTTCAACTGGAAAATCCCCACCGTACAGCATGGCATTATACGGGCGCCGATCATGCGATCAATGTGTTGCTTCCACTGGGCGATATCGCTTATCAACGTGAAACATGGTTGCATCTGTTGAATGGAGGATCATCCCTGTTTCCCTTACATATTTACACGGGCGAGGATGAGGGGATGGTGCTGGAGTCAGGTTTGCGCGGATCACTTCGGGCAAGTTCGGACGAGCATGGAAAAGTGATGAACAATGGCGGCTATCTTCCTGAAGAAACACTGATGTACAAGCTTAAAGCGGCTAGCTTGAAGGTGCGTTTTGCCGAGTCCTGCACCGGTGGGGGGTTGAGCGAACGCTTAAGTCGGCTGCCGGGCGCCTCCGAGGTGCTGGATGGGGGCTGGATCACCTACAGTAATGATGCCAAGCATGCGCTACTCAGGATATCCAAACGACTGATTGCAAAACATGGCGCGGTTAGCCGCGAGGTTGCGGAGGCCATGGCGCGAGCCGGGTGCGATAAAACGCATGCATGTGTGGCCGTCAGTGGCATTGCCGGACCTGATGGCGGGAGCGGGGAGAAGCCGGTGGGCACGGTCTGGATAGCCGCGGCGCTTCCGGATGGGAGAACCCATGCGCAATGCGACTATTTTTCCGGATCCCGTGCTGAAATTCGGCAAAAAACGGTTAATCATGCATTTGCGCTACTTGCGGGAACCATTAAAAAACGGTGATAGGCAGGATTAGCCGATTCATCCACATAGGCATAACCGAGATCATCAAAGAAGCTGCTTAATTCGTTCCGTTCCGGTACGGGAACCTCAAGTCCGACCAGCACGCGCCCGAAGGCCGCGCCGTGATTACGGTAGTGAAATAATGAAATATTCCAGCGTCCGGCGGATTCGGTCAGGAACTTCAGCAGGGCGCCGGGACGTTCGGGAAAATCAAAACGGTAGATGACTTCATCATGCACCTCTTCACTGCGCCCACCAACCAGATGCCGGATGTGCAGCTTTGCCAGTTCATTATCCATCAGGTTGATCACGGGATAATCACTGCTTTCCAATGTCGACTGAATGGCCTCCACATCTTTCTCCCCGTTGGCGCCAATGCCGACAAAGATATGAGCCTCGGCACGGCCGGACAGGCGATAATTGAATTCGGTGATGACCCGGCCTTCAAGAATTCTGCAAAACTGAAGGAAGGATCCCGGCCGTTCCGGAATGGTAACGGCAAACAGTGCCTCGCGCTTCTCGCCCATCTCCGTGCGTTCAGCCACATGGCGCATCCGATCAAAATTCATGTTGGCGCCACTGTTGACACAGGCCAGAACCTGACCATGCACGCCTTCCCGATCCACATATTTTTTCATGCCAGCCACGCCCAGTGCGCCTGCCGGTTCAACCAAGGTGCGGTTGTCATCAAAAATATCCTTGATGGCGGCGCATATTTCATCCGTATCCACCAAAATGATTTCATCCACGAAACGGCGGGTGAGATCAAAGGTGCGCCTGCCCACCTGTTTGACGGCTACGCCGTCGGCAAAGATGCCAACCTGATCCAGTCGGACCCTTTTATTGGCCTGGATGGATTGATACATGGCCGCCGAATCTACTGGTTCCACGCCAATCACGCGGGTACCCGGCGAATACCGCTTCAGATAAACAGCCATTCCGGAAATCAGGCCGCCGCCACCGATGGGAACAAATACGGCATCCATATCTTTTGGTGATTGCCGCAACATTTCCTCGGCAATGGTGCCCTGACCGGCAATGACCAGCGGGTCGTCGTAGGGATGTACGAAATACATGCCCGATTCATCCCTTAGCCGATAGGCGTGTTCGCAGGCATCGGAATAAGAATCCCCGGCGAGCACCACCTTTGCGCCCAGAGACTCGACCGCGCTGACCTTGATATCCGGCGTTGTACCCGGCATGACGATCGTGGCGGCGCAACCACGCCGCTTCGCGCTCATGGCTACGCCCTGTGCGTGGTTTCCGGCGGAGGCGCAGATGACGCCTCTGGCGCATTCTTTTTCGCTCATTTGGGCGATTTTGTTGTAGGCGCCACGTAGTTTGA
The DNA here is from genome assembly GCA_964407235.1 of uncultured Zetaproteobacteria bacterium. Classification (GTDB taxonomy): domain Bacteria; phylum Pseudomonadota; class Zetaproteobacteria; order Mariprofundales; family Mariprofundaceae; genus JAUZQZ01. The sequence continues at coordinate 3,157 of CAYOUW010000080.1, forward strand.
AGGAGAAAACGGGTTGCAGATCCTCGCGCTTGAACAGCACTTCGTTGTGCAGCCGGGCCGATAATCCGGGTGCCAGTTCCAGTGGCGTTTCACGGGCGATGTCATAGACACGTGCGTGTTCGATGGCTTCAAGGTATAAATGCGGCATGCGGGCTTATATCATGGCAAGGTCAGGTGTCCAAGGGTGGAATGCGCATCATGCGGGTTAAAGATCGGGGGTTGCTGTATGCGGAAGCCTGTTTTGAGACTTTTCGTGTGATGAACAGAGAAATTTTTAACTGGCGGGAACATGAAGAACGGCTGCATCTGGGATTACGTTTGTTTGGACTTGATTTACCAAACGATCTGAAACAGCGATGTATGCTGGAAGCAAAAAAGAGAGGGCCTGATGTCTTGATGCGCATAACCGTGACGGGAGGAAGCGCTCCCCGCGGGCTATTGCCGAAATGTGAGCGCAATACCCGCGTTTATATTCAGAGTTGGCCGTATATGCCGGGAGCGGCAGCGATCCATTTGCGCACAGTGACGTGGCCTCTGCCCTTATTCTCCCGGCCAGCCAAGTTAACGGCCGATTACGCGCAAACGATTCGTGGTTTGCATGATCTTAAGGATAAGGGATTACTTGCCGAAGAAGAGGAGGCTTTGATATGCGATGCGGACAGGCTTTGTTCGGCCAGTACCGCCAATATTCTACTGTTTGTGGATGGCGCATGGATAACGCCTGATGCCGATATGATACTGCGGGGCGTGGTGCGTCAAGCCCTGATTGACGACAGGGCGGTACGCCCCTGTCCGTGTCCGCGCGTGCTGGCGGATACGTGCGAGGCGATGGCATTGACAAACAGCGGCTGGTTTATTCGTCCCGTCGCCTCCATCAATGGCCGGAAACTGGGTACGGATGGAGCGCTCTTTGATCTTCTTTACCCGGTGCTGATGGGCCGTGCGGGCGTACCTTTGAGGCTTCCATGCGGTTGAGACTCCTGCTTCTGTTGCTGCTGGCGATGGTTTCATTCGCCTTCGTTGCGGAGGAAATGTGGTTGCCCGTACAACCGGAATGCATTGTGGAAGTGCATATTCCCGCGGGCATTTCCGGCCGGGAAATCGGACGGCGACTGGAACATGCCGGTGTGATCCGATCGGCTCTGGCTTTTCGTGCACTATCAAGAATCAGCGGAACGTCCGCCAGCCTCAAGAGTGGCTATTACCGTTTCGCATCCGCCGCGAATCTGTGGCAGGTGCTGGAGCGTATGAATAACGGAGATGCTGTTTTTTACCGGGTAACCGTACCGGAAGGCTTGCGCACCGGCGAAGTGCTGACGTTGCTGGCAAGGAAAACGGGAGTAGAAAAAAATCTCTGGGACCGCGCCTTGCGCAAGCTTCTTGGCAACGCTGAAGCCGAAGGGCGTTTGTTGCCCGAGACCTACGCTTATCGAAAGCCAGCCCGGCCCGGAATCCTTCTTGCCAGCATGATTAGGGGACAGGAAGCCGTGATCAAAAAAGCCTCCTCGAACTGGCTGGATGCCGATAGCCTGCGCATTGTCGCCTCCATCGTGGAAAAGGAAACCGCAGTGGAAAGGGAGCGTCCATGGGTTGCGGCTGTGATTCGTAACCGGCTGGAGAAACACATGCCGCTGCAAATGGACTCGACCGTTATTTACGGTCTGTGGAAGGAAGACGGAGTGTTCTCCGGCAATCTTCACAAGGCCGATATGAAACGCGATACGCCCTGGAATACTTATATACACAAGGGTTTGCCGCCCACGCCTATCTGTAATCCCGGCAAGGCCAGTCTTCTGGCTGCTGCTCATCCCGCTGATGTGGGTTATCTTTATTTTGTCGCGGATGGAAGTGGCGGCCATGCCTTTGCCAGCACGTTGGCGGAACACGGGAAGAATGTTCGACGGTGGCTGAAGATTGAACGCAGCCAGCGAAGCCGTGAGTAAGGTGAAGCCCTCGGACGCCGTGATCGTCGTCGTGCGCCTTCCCCGGCGATCGGTGGTGCGTTTCCAGAGCCTGTTGGGTGGCGAAGACGGGTTGGCGACGCTACGCTGCATGAACAAGTCAGGTGATGAACAGGAGCTATGGACAACGAAAGCACAAACAGGCGAATTGCGGCGATGGCTTGCAGGCATGCCGCCGGCGTTGAGGGTTGAAGTTGTGCGTGAGTATGTTTTTGGAACCCGGGCGATTCATGAATGATGATGACTTTTTGTGAAGTTATCAATTTGTAGAGGTAAGGGAGCGTGAATTGAACGGATGTTTTATTTCTTTTGAAGGCGTGGATGGTTGCGGCAAGACCACGCAACGGGAACTGACGGCGGCCTGGCTACGCGAGCGGAGCATGGACGTCGTGGAAACCTTCGAGCCGGGCGCCAGCGGGCTGGGCGTGGAGATACGCCGTTTATTGCTGAGTGGTGAGCATGTTCCCGTGCCGGAAGCGGAATTGATGCTGTTTCTTGCGGACCGCGCTCAACATGTGCGGGAGGTGATCCGGCCTGCGCTTGAGGCGGGCGCGGTTGTGCTGTGTGATCGCTATACGGATTCCACGCGCGCTTACCAGTTGGCGGGGCGGAAGTTGAATACGGACGTGCTTGATGCCTTGCTGGAGATTGCCGAACTTGGTTCCCGGCCGGATATGACATTGTGGTTTGATTTGCCCGTACCCGAGGCGTTAAGCCGCATGCGCGGGCGCGCTGTTACAGGTGAGGTTCCCACGCGCATGGATGATGAGCATCAATCTTTTCATGAAGCCGTACGGGACGGGTTTTCAGCTATTTTCAAGACGGAGCCGGACAGAGTGCGTCGGGTTAATGCGTCAGGAAGCGTGGAGGAAGTGCAAAAATGCGTACGCGAAATACTTGGCGAAATTCCGCATATGATCGCATGACGAGAGGGCATGAGGATGTGCATGCGCGATTTCTCAACGCATTAAGCAGGGGAAAGTTGCACCATGCGTGGTTGCTGCATGGTCCCTCGGGGATTGGCAAGGCGGCGCTGGGTTTTGAAATGGCGCGGACTTATTTATGCGAAAGAAATTATCATGCATCCTCCGAGCATGAAGCATGCGGTGCGTGTCATGCGTGCCATATGATGGCTGCGGGCAGTCATCCGGATTTTCTGCCAGTGGAACGGGAACGGGATGAAAAGAAAAAACGTCTGAAACGGGATGTGAACGTGGGCCAGGCGCGCGATTTACTGTCATTTTTGTCCTTGAGCGGCGCACAAAGTGAAAGAAGGGTGGTGTTGGTGCGAGAAGCCGGGAAAATGAACGTGCAGGCGGCGAACGCCCTGCTGAAAGGGTTGGAGGAGCCCGCGTCTGGCAGTCTGTTGATTCTGGTATGCGAAAATGTGATGGATATACCCGCGACGATCCGATCTCGTTGTTTGCTGCAAGCGATGGCACCTTTAAATGATGATGCGTGCGAACAGGTTCTGCGCGATATGGGTATCGAAGGCGAAGTGCTTGAATTCGCTGTTCAATTGGCGCATGGACAGCCCGGCAAGGCGGGCCCATTGGCGGAGGCGGAAATTGCCGACGCCTTGCTGGAGTGGAACTGCCTGAACCAGGACCTGGCACGGGCGGACATTGGCTGCTTGCAGGACTGGATTGGCCGGTATGTCCGCAAGGTTCCGCATGCGTTATTGGCGGATGTCGTCATGGACCGTCTGGAGCCTGCCCTGCAGGCAAATCGTGATTTTCATGCATTTGATACGTTGATGGATACGGTGTCCGGTTTGGCTGCATGGCCGGTTGAGGTGCGGCGCCGGACCCTGAACCCCGCCACTACGCTGCTGGCGCACATGCTGTCTTTGCGTATAGCCTTGCGATCCTTGGATACAACATTAAAACAAGCTGTGGCTTGAAATACAGGAACATTTCGGAAATGAAGAATTATTATGTTACCACACCCATCTACTATGTGAATGATGAGCCGCATCTGGGGCATCTGTACACGACGATCGCTGCCGATGTTCTGGCGCGGTTTCAGCGGATGTCGGGACGCAATGTGTTTTTCCTCACCGGGGTCGATGAACACGGACAGAAGGTGGAGCAGGCAGCGGAGAAACGCGGTATTGCGCCGATTGATCTGGCCGATGCCGTGGTTAGGCGGTATCAGGATCTATGGCCGCGATTTTCTATTTCAAATGATGATTTTATCCGTACGACGGAGAACAGGCACAAGAAAGCCGTCGCTGAAATGTGGCGCAGATTGATGGCCGCGGGAGCCATCTACAAAGGATTCTACGAGGATTGGTATTGTATTCCATGCGAAACCTACTGGACCGGTACGCAACTCAAGGATGCCGGTGCGTGGGAAGAAAAGACATGCCCGGATTGTGGTCGCGACGTGGATCAGGTCAGGGAAGAATCGTATTTCTTTCGTCTGGGTGATTATCAGGATCGGTTGCTGGCGTATATCCGTGAACACCCTGATTTTATCGGTCCGGATTCGCGTCGTAACGAGGTGCTTCGTTTCGTTGAGGGCGGGTTGCGTGATTTATCCATCTCACGCACTACCTTTTCCTGGGGTATCCCGGTACCCGGCGATCCCGGACATGTGATCTATGTGTGGATTGATGCGCTGACCAATTATTTGACCGCTGCGGGATTCCCGGATGAAAAGATGCCTTATTGGCCTGCCGACGTGCATCTGATTGGCAAGGATATCCTGCGTTTCCACGCGGTTTACTGGCCGTGTATGCTGATGGCGGTCGATTTGCCGCTGCCCAGGCGCGTCTTTGCCCATGGATGGTGGACTGTAGAAGGTAAAAAAATGAGTAAATCCAAGGGGAACGCGCTTTATCCTAAAGAATTACTTGAACGGTATGATGCGGATGTTATTCGTTATTTCCTGTTACGCGAAGTACCCTTCGGCCAGGATGGAGATTTCTCATTCGCAGCCCTCGAGCAGCGTTACAACGCGGAACTGGCTAACGATATCGGCAACCTGCTCAATCGTAGTCTCTCGATGTTGCACAAATACCGGCAAGGAGTGCTGGGCCGTATCGGCAGCGAGGAAGCGTGCGACCGCGCTTTGGTGGCGGATGTCGAGGCCATGCAACGGGGCGTTGAGGATGCGCTGAACCGTCAGGCATTTCACGAGGCGTTGGAACATATCAATGTTGTCGTACGGCATGGTAATCGATATGTAGAGGAGAATGCTCCGTGGATTCTGGCGAAGGAGGGCGATGATGATCGTCTGAATACCGTGCTGTATCACCTGGTCGAAACGCTTCGCCTGGTGGCCATCCAGCTTGTTCCGTTCATGCCGAAAAAGAGCCGGATAATGCTCGGCCAGATTCTGAATGATCCGGTCAGTGTCGAGAATATCACCATGCTTGCCCATAGCGGGTGGGGGCTCCTTGCGCCGGGTCATACCTGCGCGAAGCC
>CAYOUW010000081.1:0-8482 GCA_964407235.1 uncultured Zetaproteobacteria bacterium
ACCCTACCTACAGATCGGCGGCAACGAGACCGTCGGCATGGGCTGGTGCAAGGTCAAGGAAGTTGGTCATGAATAACCAGCAACTTATTGAAGATGTTACACAACGTATTGTAAAAGAGATTGATCCTGAACGGTTAATTCTGTTCGGGTCGCGTGCGCGTGGAGATGAGCGGCCTGATTCCGATGTCGATTTGCTGGTGGTAATGGAAACGGATGCAAAATCTGCAAACCGCACTTTGCCTGTCCGCCGGGCCTTGCGCGGTGTGCCGGTAGGCAAGGACATTATTGTTTATACGCCGCAGGAGTTCACGGCATGGCTGGGCGCTTCGGCTTCGCTGGTTTCTCGCGCCGTGCATGAAGGTATGGAGCTTTACCGGAGAGCGCCATGAAACGCCGTGATAATCTGGATGTAGCGCGATTACTGCTGCATCGAGCCCGCGAGGACGAAGAGACCATCGCCCTGATTGCGAATGCCAATGGGCCGCGGAGTGTCGGGTGCTTTCATTGTCAGCAAGCCGTGGAAAAACGCCTGAAAGCATTATTGGCAATACGAGAAGGCCATTTTCCACGCACGCATGATATTGGGCAACTGATAGAACTTGCGGAACCATACTGTGCGGCATTAAAACATCTGCCTGATGAGGCTTACCTGCTGGCCGATTATGCAGTAGGCGTACGCTATGATGATGAAATAATCATGGATCAGGCGGTGTTTGAACAAAACGTACAATGGTTGGAAATGATTCGTACCACCCTGCAACCAGTTTGGGATAAGGAAGGCTTATAATGTTACAGACCATTGCTCAGAAGCGTGCCAAGGATGCACTGGAAAAAATTAGAGCGTACGAAGGCGAATCGTCCGAAAAACAGAAGAGAATCAATAGCTATGTCTCTTCGTTCGGACCAATGATTCTGATGAACGGTTTCGGTCAGGCGTGCGCGTTTTACATCGCTAACAACAAAGAGGAACACCTCGAAGTGTTCAAAATACTGGAGGGCTGGCTGAAAAGTGATGGGCAAGTATTTTATGGAGAACATTCCAGTCTGATGGAGTGCATCACTACCTGTAACGCATCCAGGTATCAGTTGGCCCAGGTTGAAGCCTTGGCCTATCTGGACTGGCTGAAGAAGTTTGCCAAAGCCTTTCTGAAGAGTGATGCGGATGACACAGAGGAGGCAGAAGATGCTGCCGCTGCATAGTGAAGCCCAAGATGCTCAATACTGTAAACGGAGTAGTCATACTGGACTCTGGTATGACAAGTTCACTCGGGGCTGGCACACCCATATCAGTGAAGAGGATCGACAGACGGGAAGGCTGCTGTCGTTCTCCAGCTACGCCCCTGCTGGCGAGAAAGAGAAGAAGAACCCAGCCGCTGACTGGGTGAAGAGACTTGACAAAGAGGTTGTTGGCGATCCCGACATGGTGAAAATGATGGCAATCCGCCAACGCCAGGTAGCCGAGTCGTTGGGTGGCGTATCATCTGTTTTTGGTACCGATTGGCACTTCGTCACTGGTCTAGGCAACAGCCACTCGGTGGAAAACGGTTTCGCCTGGCATCCCACCCTGGGCGTACCGTATCTGACGGGTGCGGCAGTCAAGGGGTTGCTGCGCGGCTGGTGTAAGCAGTGGTCAGACACGTTTGTGAAAGATGGTGAAGACAGGGATGAAATGATTCACCTCTGGTTTGGCCCATCGCTGGAAGAACTCAACCCGAAAAAAGGCAACGGCAAAAAAAAGCGGAAACCGGCTACCGGCGGGCTGATCTTCTTCGATGCCATTCCCACCAGGCCCGTAAAACTCAAGGCGGATATCATGACCCCGCACTACGGCAAATGGTATGAAGAGGGTGCATCAAGGCCGAATGAGCCTGACACCACGCCCGCTGACTGGCACGATCCGAAACCGATTCCCTTTCTGGTGGTTGCGCCGGAACAGACATTTCAGTTTGCAATTACAAAAAGAGCAACCGATGCCGCCAAAGGTATCCTCCTGACTGATGTGATCACTGAACTCCAACTTGCCCTTGAAAATCTCGGCGCGGGAGCCAAGACGGCTACCGGATACGGACGGATGCAGAGAGACAAAGGAGAGGAGAAACGTATCCTCGCACAGAAAAAAGAGCTGGAACAGCAGCACCAGCGCATGCAGGAAGAGGAAAACAGGCGGAAAAAAACCCGGGATGAAGCGGCGACATCCGGCTTGACAGGCATTGCCTTTGAGATGGTTCGTGAAGCAACCGAACAGGATTGGAATTTAAGTAAAGGGCGGTTTATTCCAAAGGCAAACGAGTGGCTGGCTCGCCTGGATAAGGAAGCCGGTTCCGACACCACTCATGCCGCATGCCAATGGCTTTCCGAAACACTGAACACATTGAGCCCTGGCATTATGGCAGAGCCGGACAAGGTACGGGGAAAAAGGGGGAAATCGGTTTACAAACCGGCAACCCGTGAGTTGGCGTATGCATTGATCGAACGCACCCTGGATGATTCATAAATGCTTTCGTTATCGGTATTGTTGTTGGCTACCGCTAAAACCGGTGGCATCAAGCATCTCGCAACACTCATAGAACAAGAATGGTGATAAATGTTCAGGAAGTGGAAATATCAAATCAAGTTTGCCTTCAGGTACCACTGGATAGTCATCGTGATTACTTTGTTTGCCGTCTGTATTTTTTCTTTCGATCCAGGAATGAGGTCTTTCTGGGATGGTAAGATGGGGCCTATTATCGGATTGAGCACTCTATTCGTGGCAATCTCGGTTTGGTGGGGTGAGGTGCGGGAGGATTGGCGCGAAGGATTGCCAAAACGAATGACTGTGAGGTTTAAGTACAAGGACAAAGAAGTGATGCGTTGCGAGAAGGCGCATTTATCCAGTAAAGCTGATATGCGCCCGCTTGGTCAGCAGATTGGCGCACAGATGACGGGCGTGATGCTGGCTTTTACGGCTCCCGACATTCGCCTGGAGAAGAGTTTTGAAATTATTGAGGATGATGAGGTGCATGGCTTCATAGTTCATCATGAGATTGTCTTCTATCTGACTGATTTACCGGATAACGACAGCCTAAGAGAGAATGATTGCTTGATATGGACTGAACCATTCCTCGATGCAACAGGGAAAAGAACCTGCAGATTTAAAGGATAGACGATATGAACACGATTGACGTATCCACCCTCTATGCTACCACTAGTACGGCCAAACTGGCCGATCTGGGAGACTATATCCGCACGGCAAAGGAATTGGCTGGTGAGGGGAGTATCGTTAAGCTCACCGGCCCAGGGCCAGTGTGGCTGTATCTTAAAATCGCTCACGCCCTGCATGGCAAGGCGCTGAAGCTCATTTACGATTCTCCAGCCACCGGCGAAGTGGTCATTTTCGATCACGATCCACATTAGTTCCATGCCAGGTAAACCCACGATCCTGATACAGAATGTTTCCGAGCAATGTATACCGAACCTTATAGTTGCTTACACCTTTCGTCCGTCCAGGATAGTCTGGATATACACACCGGAATTTGTCGAAATCCTTAATCGGCTGCGTGAGCAGACTGCATCCGTTGCGCCGGAGCAGCAAAATTGGCGGGTTGATGCACGGGATGTGCAGACGCTTCATGCCAGACTAAAGAAGCTGTTTGAAGAGTTGCCTGAAGGCAGCAAGGTGATATACCACCTGACAGGCGGCACAAAATCGATGGCGCTGCTGGGGCTTTTTAATCTGGGTAGTTTTCGCCGCAATCGTGGGGGAGATGTCCAGGCTGTCGTGATGAATCCGGTCTCGCAGCACTTTGATACCGTCTATCCGAACCCGGCCAACAAATATGTCCCTTGCGCCTCGCTTACTCTGGAGAATATTCTGGCCGTGCATGGCAACGCCATTCATTATCCGGGGCGTTCATTGAAAGAAGTTCACGCGATACGTCCGCATCTGGATAAACTGCGTACTCTCTCGCCCACCGTTAAAAGCAGCTTGCATGGCAGGGAAGTTAAGGCTAAAGATGACAGCGGCTGGTTTGTGCTTACCGGTCCTGGCGGTCTGCCTGATGCTGTCAAAAGGGCTCTGCTCATCGCAGCAGAGGCTGAGGTGCTGCATGGGCTTGAGTTTAACGGAGTCCGGTTTCGTTGCAAAGTGCGCGGAACAGGTGATTCCGTTGCATATGTGCGTAATCTTTGGATAGAAGATTGGGTAGCCGCAGTCCTTGGAGAAGGATTGAGCGACTGGAATGGCGGATATGCAGGAATAAAGGTTTGGATACGCTCTTCTCTCCAATCCGGAAATGATTTTCAAGAGTTTGATTTTCTTGGAGCCCGGAAGAACAGGCTGGTTTACTGGAGCTGCAAGAATGTGAAAGAGGTGAAGGCCCCGCAGTTGTTTGAGGTGGATGCGTTGCGTGATGAGGTCGGCGGGCGTGATTTCCATACCGCAGGTCTGATTTACATCGGAAAAGCAGCTCCGGGCATACGGAAAAAAGCGCAAAGACTGAACATACATCTTGTGGATGCACTTGAGCCTGATGCTGAAAAGAAGATTGTTAGAATCAGTGGGTAATCTCGAATGGTGGCAGTCCCTGCTACCGATTCACGCGCTCTCATTCCGCATGCGCTTCACCCAATCCTCCAACCCCGGCTTCTTTCATCAGGCAGCACTTACCGGCTGGTTGCGCACCATTCTGGGCTCGCCGGAGGATTACGGCAAATATATGACCTTGGATGCGCTGGAGCAGGGGCATCACAGATTCACTGCCGGGGAGGAATATCGCTTTACCGTTTTTGGTATTGGTGACAGAGGCCGGGAATATCTGGCCCAACTCCCCGAGGCCATCAGCGCGTCCCGTGCTGGCCGGGACGATGCGATGGCCTTCCGCGACAACTGGCGGCTGGAAACCGTCGAGCACTGGTCCAGTGGAGAAAAGATATTCAGCAACAATATCCCGCTGGCGCTTGATGCGCACCTGCTGGCAGAGGAGGTGGCCTTCTGGAAGCGGCAACGCCGAATTCGCTTGCGCTTCTTTTCGCCCTGGCGCGTGCTGCGCAGCAAGGAGAGGCGCAAAAGGGCAAAAGGTGAGTTGCGTTATTGTCGCGATGTCGAGGATCTGAGGGAACAGACATTATGGCTGACCCGCGTCGATGACGCCCTGCGTAAGCTGGCCGAAGATCATGGCCTATCCATGCCGCAGCGCCCTGTTCTTCCACCGGTTGCTGCTGGTATCGACCTGTTCTGGGTGAATGCCTCCTACAGGAATAAACAGGGCAACACGCAACCGATGGGGGGTCTGCTCGGTGAGATAAACATCCATGATCCCGCCGCTTTCCAACGAGATGCTGGCACTGCTGGTGATCGGGCAGTATCTCGGCGTTGGTCAGCGGCGCGTCTTCGGCAATGGGCGTTACCTGCTGGTCGGCAATGAGGAGACTGGCACGCTCTATCGCCGCGCCGCCACCGGTTGGCTGGAGCGCGCCATGCGTGAGGAGAATCTTGAATCGGCCTGGCACGCCATTGCCGATAAGCCGGATGAAAATGAGTGGTTATCAAAGTTCTCCGGGACTGAAATGGAGGAGACTGCTGAATCGTGGGACAGGGATGCCATGCTCTCCCGTGCAGGAAAACTGTTGCGCGGCGAGTATCAGCCCCCTGTTCTGCACGGTTTTGTACATGAAGATGCCGATGGGGGTTTAAGGCCGCTGGCCGCGCCACCGCTCTCCGACAGGGTAATGCAGCGAGCCGTCCATCAGACGATTACGCCGGCCCTGGATTTATTGATGGCAACCGGTAGTTACGGTTATCGTGCGGGCCGCTCCCGCTACCAGGTTCGAGACCGGATTCAGTCGTTGTACCGGGAAGGCTATCGCTGGGTGTTCGAGTCTGATATCCGCAGCTTCTTCGATACGGTGGCATGGGATACATTGCGCATTCGTTTGCAGGCGGTGCTTGCCGATCCGTCTGCCGTCCAGGCCATCATGGCCTGGATGCAGGCACCGGTACAATACAAGGGCGCGCGTATCGAGCGAACCAGGGGGTTGCCGCAGGGATCCCCGCTCTCCCCTGTGCTGGCTAATCTGATGCTTGACGATTTCGATCACGATCTCACTGATGCCGGTTGCAGCGTGATACGTTTTGCCGACGATTTTGTCATCGTAGCGAAAACGCAGGAAGTTGCGGAGAGGGGCGGCGCACTGGCGGAAAAGGCTCTGATTGATGTTGGTCTGACGCTGAACCGGGAGAAAACCCGTGTTGTTCCGTTTTCGGAGGGCTTCCGCTTTCTCGGTTTCATGTTCGTCGGCGGCATGGCGGTGGAATGCGCTCCGAAACGCTCGGAGAGAGCAGGCAAGCCGCCACCGCAGAGTTGGCTGGCCATGGTGATAGCTGACGCAGACGATGGCAAGAAGCGCGAACAGAAGCTTCGCGGTGGCGCGCCGGTTCCTGTATCCCTGTATGAGGATCGCGGGCAGGTGCTAATCTTCTGTGGTGAACCGGTCGTCCTGTTCACCCGGGGCGGACGCGCCCGTATTGAGCGGGAGGATGCGTGTCTGCTTGAGGTGCCATGGGAGCATCTGGACGGCATTGTGTTATTCGGTCGCCATCATATCACTACGCCGGCCATGCTGGAGGCACTGGCACATGATGTGCCGATTCACCTGGCTTCACGTTCGGGAAAATACAGAGGCATGATCTTTAATCCCCGCTGCGCAAGCGGCGGCAAACTGTGGCTGGAACAGCAGCGGCTATTTTCGCAGGAAGAATCCGCGTTGCAGGCCGCCAGAAGTCTGGTGGATGCAAGAATCCGGCATATGCGCGAAACATTGCGACGGAGAAAATCTGCAAAACCGGATGAGGTGTGCCAGTCCATGGAGATCAGTCTGCGCGCAGTCGTTCGGGTAAAAAACCGCGAGCAGTTAAACGGCGTTGAAGGCAATGCCACGCGCATCTATTTTGCAGCTTTGCGCGATCTGGTTCCGGATGCCTATGGCTTCCATGGCCGGAAAAAGCGTCCTCCAACCGATCCGTTCAATGCGCTTCTGTCGCTAGGTTATACGCAGCTCTATGCGCATGTGGATTCTCTGCTCCGCGTTGATGGGCTATTGCCGGAAAAGGGGTTTTATCATCAGGAGCGAAGCGGACATGCGGCACTGGCATCCGACCTGATGGAACCATTTCGCCATGTCGTTGAGCGTTGCGCCCTGTCTATGATACAACGAAGAAGGCTCAAGCCGGATGATTTCAGTGATTCCCCAGAGTATGGCTGTCGGTTGACGGCGGCGGCTCGAAGGGTATACCTGGGCGCACTTTCCGAAGCGTTTCTCGCCCCCGTCAGGGCGGCGGGAGGTGGTCAGCCACTGGCTATCCTGGATCATATCCATCATCAGAGCCTGGCTGTGAAGGTATGGGTGGCCGGTAAGTCACGGTCATTGACCGTATGGCGGATGCGATGAAGACTCATTACCTGGTCTGTTTCGATATCTCCGGCGACAGGGAGCGTCAGCGGGTGGGGAAGCTGTTGCTCCGCCACGGCCAGCGTGTGCAGGAATCGGTTTTTGAAATCGCGCTTACAAGTCCCCATGACCTGGAGGGGTTAAAAAAGTGCTTGATCTCGATTCTCGAAGAGGAAAATGAATTGCGCTTCTACCGCCTGTGTCTCGATTGCCGCAAGGCAGCACATCGCATTGATGGCATGCCACTGGCGGGGTTCCCTGCCGTGGTGATTATATGACTGGGCTGAGTGGAGAAAAAACTATATGCGGCATGGCTTTACTGGCAGATGTGGCTTGTGGAAAACATGGGGCGACCCGCCACTTCTTGAAAATCAACAGGTTACGCTATTTTTCAGTGGCTATAGGAGCAGACACACCCGCTGTAGCCTGCGGAAAAGTTGTGAGCCGCCGAAAGGCCCGGTTAACCTGCTGTTGCAGCAGGGGAAAAAATGGGTATAGTTAGATATCCGGTTGGCTGAAGAGCCGTTGAAACCGTCAAACCCCGGGACTCCCGTTGGCTGCTCCAGAAGTTAGATATCCGGTTGGCTGAAGAGCCGTTGAAACTTCCGCAATGGCACGACACAACTCATCTTTAATCGTTAGATATCCGGTTGGCTGAAGAGCCGTTGAAACCTCATATTGCCGTGCAGCGCGTGAAAAGAGTATGTTAGATATCCGGTTGGCTGAAGAGCCGTTGAAACGGTTTAGCAAGATCGTGCGAGAAGATCACGCCACGTTAGATATCCGGTTGGCTGAAGAGCCGTTGAAATACTTCTTCCTTCACCAATGACCCGTTGAAAAGGAAATCAATGGGATTCGGCCCGATTGATTTTACCGGACACTGTTTGATTGCCCTATTGATGCGCGTGAGATGCGGGGGATCAGAGAGGTGACGAATAAATCATGGGTATTAGGAAAATCGGTTCAAAAAGGAGATTGCAGCATTGGCGGCAAGGCAAACAAAAGTTAGTGCAGCATGTCTTCTGTAAAAGTGGAAATCATCTCTGACAGAGATGGA
>CAYOUW010000082.1:0-8444 GCA_964407235.1 uncultured Zetaproteobacteria bacterium
TAGTTATTCAAGGATGCGCGTCTTCTCTTCATTCACTCTGTTTCTTCTGATTGACCTCAATCAATGACGAATTCATGTCTTCGGGAGGATTCAGGCCGAGCATCACAAACAATGTTGCCGCCAGATGCGAAAGCCCGGGAGTCGTATGGATATCATCGCCGGCCCGGGCTTGCCTTAAATGATAGGATCCGTCGTATCGGGGATCAAAGAGAATGCATGGCACGGGGTTGATGGAGTGCCGTGTGCATGCTTCATCACCATGACTTGTATGCACAATCATCTCATCGGCATTGCCATGATCGGCGGTAATCAGGGCGCATCCGCCGGACGCCTCGAGCGCATCAACGATCCGTCCAACCGCTGTGTCCACCGCCTCCACCGCGGTTATGGCCGGGCCAATCCGGCCGCAGTGGCCCACCATATCGGCATTGGCGAAATTAATCATCCCGAAGCCATATTCGCCGGAGCCAATCAGATCTATGGCCCTGTCCGCGATTTCACGGGCCTTCATGGCGGGCGCATCGGCAAACGAGAGACCCTTGTCCGAAGGAATCAGGATGTATTTTTCCATGACCGGATCAAGCGGTTTACGCCGCCCGCCGTTGAAAAAGAACGTAATGTGCGGGAACTTCTGGGTTTCCGTCAGGCGGAACTGTCTGATTCCCAAATCGAAAATCCGTTTGCCAAACGGGTTATCTACCCGGGTTGGTTCCATAATTTGCAATGCAGGCAGGTTGCGATCTTCGTCATACGCCATCATGCCCACAAACAATACATCGGGGCGCTTCCCACGATCAAATCCATCGAAATCATTCAGACAGAAGGCTTCCGTGATCTCAATGGCGCGATCGCCGCGAAAGTTCATCATGATGACCGCATCATGATCGTCCATTGTCCCCACAGGGTGGTTGTCTTCATCCACAATCACGAATCCCGGCATATCCTGATCCACCAGCCCCGGTATTTTTTTACGGAAAAACTCAATGGCTTCGGATACGGACCGGAACTGATATTCTGACTGGCCATGTACATGCGCCTGCCAGCCTGCTTCAACCTTGCGCCAGTCGTGATCACGATCCATGGTAATCATCTCACGTCCGCCAGCCGAAGCGATCCGGTAATCCCGCCCCGGATTCTGATTGATGTCGCCAAAGACCTCTTCAATGCGGACCACATAATTCTGCGCCGTCCGGATGCCGACATCACGGCCATCAAATAATACATGTAAGCGAAGGCGTGTAATGTCATGATCGTGCGCGTGCCGGATCACCGCCAGGAAATGATCGATATGCGAATGCACGTTGCCATCGGAAAGCAATCCCAGAAGATGCAACGTGCCGTGCTGCTGCAGACAGTGCAGGATCACCTTCTGCAATGCGGGCGACCGGTAGAAACTGCCATCGGCGATAGCCCGATTGATACGAGTCGGCCCCTGAGCGAGAATGTTGCCTGCTCCCATGGTTAAATGCCCAACTTCCGAGCCTCCCAGATCCCTGGCCGATGATAATCCGACATAAGGTCCGTGGGTCAGAAGCTGCGTGTGCGGGTACTCTTCCCACAGGCGATCCAGCGTCAGCGTATTGGCCTGTGCGATGGCGTCCTCCGGACTGCCGGAGCCCACGCCCCAGCCGTCCATAATAATAAGTAAGACCGGTTTCCGGCCCTGAAAATGTGCTTGCAACGTATCGCTCTCCCCTGATTTTATCATACGTGGCATGCTAACTGAAACAGCATTCCGAAGCATGTAGCAAAAAAAATCCACGCATGCGTAACCGTCCACCCTCCCGGCAGACAGATCGCCAGCCCCGACCTGTAAATCTTTACTTTACAATATATTGATATACCAATATAATGTGCCCATGCAAGCGATACCCAGGGAAAAGATCCACGCTGCGAGCGAAGGTCTGCGAGCAATCTCCCATGAAATACGCCTTTCCGTACTGTGCTACCTGCTGACTGGCCCGATGTGCGTACAGGAACTGATGGAAGCAACGGGCGCCGCACAATCGAATCTTTCCCAACACCTGGCAAAAATGCGTCTGATGGGTATCGTGACCAATGAGAAACGCGGACAACAGGTCTATTACCGTATCGCTAACCCTGCCTTCGGGGATCTGGTCAAAGTCCTGAAAAATATCTATTGCCCCGAAATGTGCAGCACGGAAGACCATTCATGAATGCCGGCACCTTTTTTTGGCCTTGTAAATTATCTTATGTTTATGTAATTATATTTCTGCTGTCCACGGCAAGTGCCGTCCATGCCGGTCCTCTCATTCCTTCCGGATCCCTTTCGATCAAGGATACAGTGATCATGGCGCTGGAATGGAACCGCGGTTTACGGATTGCGGAAAAACACCGTGATGAGGTCCGGGCGGACGCGAAGGCCGCCACCGGTAAACTACTACCCAAAATTGATGCATCCTATGCCGTATCGCGCACCGACAATCCTGTCAATGTGTTTGGTTATAGGTTGTTGCAGAGGCGCTTTGCGGCTCCGGATTTTTCCTTGTCCAATCTAAATCATCCCAATGCCATCAACAATTATCAAACGGGTGTTTCCATCACCGTTCCTGTCTATCAGGGGGGTGCGTTATGGGCTGGAAAACGCGCTGGAGACGCAAGCATCGAAAGTGCTGAATGGCGGTACCGGGCGCAACGGCAGACGACCATCCTGCGCGTGATTGCAACATTCTCCCGGCTCAGGGAATTGCAGGCGGAGCACGGAGCGGCGAAACAGGCGCTTGTCGCCGCGCGTGACCATCTGATGGACACGCGGGCGCTGAAGCGCCGCGGGCTGGCCATTGTCAGTGACGTTATGGATGCCGAATCATATACGCTGGAGGCCGGGGTCGCCCTGGAATCGGCTTCCCATGCCGTGGCATCGGCGCGGGATCAATTACAGCGCCTGCTGGGATTTCCATCCGGTGCGCCGCTTTCTATCCGTGGTAAAATCAAACTGGCGCTTCCCAGGCACAGCCGTGACGAATGGCTGGAAGCCGCAATCCGGAGCCACCCGGAGTTGCAGGCGGCGAAACATCGCCTGAATGTCGCGCGGGCTCATGCCGATGCGGCCAGAGCACCGTTCCGCCCCGCTGTTAATCTGCAAGCCACTGAGCAATGGAACAGTACCACGCCCACACCGAGAAACGCTAATGCCACCATCGTCGCGGAGGTCCGGCTTAACCTGTTTTCCGGCGGATCGGATCGGGCTCGCCTGCACGCCGCCCGTGCGGCGACCGCGGCGCGGGAACTGGAACTGGAAGATATCACGCAAGCCATTCACAACGAAGTTCTGAACTCGTGGCGCGGCCTTCAGGAAGCAAAAAACAGGCTTGTGGCCAGCAAGCAGGTACTCCGGCAAAGCATGGAGTCGCTGCGTATCCGGAAATTAAGGGAACAACAGGGCCTGGAACGGAGCAGTGATGTTCTGGATGCGCAATCCCGCACTGATCATGCACGTACGAAAGCCATTCGCGCCCGCTACGGGATCATCGTCGCCAAGGCGCGTCTGCTGGTATCAGCAGGTCGGCTGACACCGGGGGTCATTCAATGAAACCGAAAAGTATGGTGGTGACGCTACTACTTGTATTCCTGACAGCCTGCTCTGTTCCTGAAAGCGAAACGGAAGCCGTGAAGGAACAGCATCCGGCCATGGATGCCCGGACATTGATATTGCAATCCTCGAATGTGCCTGAATATTATATTACCAGTGGCGTAATCAGCAGCGAACACAGGGTGACCATCACCTCCCGGATTTCCGGTTATATTCGTGTGCTGCCGGTGCGTGAAGGAGACCGGGTCAAAAAAGGCCAGCTTCTGGTGCGCGTGGATCCGGTGAATGCGAAGCAGGCGCTGGCACAGGCGCGCGCCAATTTTGCCGATGCTGAAACAGATTTTAAACGGTACCGGAAACTACAGGCTGAGCAAGCGGTGAACAAACAGCAATTTGACAAGGTGCGTCTGCGATTCAAGGTGGCCCGTTCACGCGCCGCACAAGCGAAAAATCAGTTGATCTACGCCGAAATACGATCGCCGGTCAATGGGCTCGTCGTCCGGAAATCCATGAATGTCGGCGATCTGAGCAGGCCGGGCGCTCCCATTCTGACCGTGGAAGATGTCGGCCGGTTGCTGGTCGAAACCGATGTTCCCGCCAACGCGATTGATGCGCTGCACACCGGCGGCCCGGTGGATGTTTCCATTCCAGCGCTGCAGGAAACACGCTCCGGACATATCCGTCAACTGGTGGGTGCCGCCGATCCCGCGTCGCATCAGTTTCATATCAAGATCGCGCTCGATTCCACGGACGGTATCCGCGCGGGCATGTTTGCCGAGGTGAAATTCCGCACCGGCGCACATCGTGCGATTACGGTTCCCGTAAGCGCGGTGGTGCATCGCGCCGGGCTGACCGGTATCTACATCGTGGACCGGCATGGCATCGTTCATTATCGGCAAATCCGCCTCGGGCGAAGACTGAAAAGTGGCATTGAAGCGACTGCCGGTTTGTCCGCGGGGGAGCGCATCGCGTGGAACAGGAACGGCGCATTGCGCACCGGCATGCGCATTCGCAGCGCAGCGGCTCCGGCGAACGATCTCTAGTGTCCGGCGACGTGGAAAAACAAGAGCGCCTCAATATTGCCGGACGTCTGGGCGCGGCGGCCATGAAGACGAAGATGACGCCCGTTATCAGCTTGCTGATCTTCCTTGCCGGGGTGATTGCGCTGTTCATCACTCCGCGCGAGGAGAACCCGCAGATCAACGCGCCCGCGGCCAACGTGTTCGTGCATATGCAGGGCGCAAGCTCCGCTGAAACGCTCAATCTGGTGGTGCGGCCCCTTGAGATGGTTCTGCACGGGATGAAGGGAGTGAATCACACCTTCGGCATGGCGACGGACTCGCTCGGTGTGGTCACCGTCATGTTCAAGGTCGGCGAAAACAAGGAAGCCAGCCTTGTCAGACTCTACGACCACATCATGCACAATTTGAATCGCATTCCCCCCGGCGCATCGCAACCGCTGGTCAAGCCACTGGACGTGGACGACGTGCCTGTGTCGGTTATCACGCTTTCTTCTCCCGGTATGGATGGCCTCTCCTTCAAGCGGTTGGCCGAACGGGTGCGCGATAAACTGGCGTCTCTGCCCGGCGTATCCGTAACCGGTATTATCGGCGGCCGCGATCATGAAGTGCGTATTGCACTTAATCCTGCTCGCCTTGCAGCCTATCATATTCCGCTGGAGAAACTTCGCCGCGCGCTTACCGGCGCCAACGCCGGGGGGCCGATGGGAGGCCTCGCAGGCGGAAACCATGTGATGCGAGTCTGGCTTGGCGGCTATCTGAAAACGGCGGCTGAGATGAGACGCCTGATCGTGGGCGAGTCGAACGGCAAACCCATTTATCTGCGCGATATCGCAAGCATTTCCGATGGATCTTCCGGAGTGACGACGCTGCAACGTATCGGCTTCGGCCCGGCCGCCATGAAGACAGCCTCCGGAAGTATGCTTGAAACACCGGCCATCTCCATTACCCTGGCCAAGAAACACGGAGCCAACGCCGTAAACGTCACTGACCGTATCCGGAAAAAACTGAGTGAACTCAGGGGTGACTTGATACCGGATAATGTCCGCGTCACCATTACCCGCGATTCGGGCCGGCGCGCCAACGATGCGGTCAATATGCTGCTTGAGCACCTGGGCGTAGCGATTGTCACGGTGGTGACGATTCTGCTGCTGTTCCTGGGCTGGCGCGAAGCGGCGATTGTCACCCTCAACATCCCCCTGATTTTGTTCACCGTGCTGGCCGTCGGCCTGCTGGCGGGGCAGACCATCAATCGCATCACGCTGTTTGCCATGATCCTGTCGCTTGGCCTCCTGGTGGACGACGCCATCGTGGTCGTCGAGAACATCCACCGCCATTTGCGCCTCGGTGCGACGACGGTCGGCGAGAAGGCCCGTCTGATTATCGCGGCCACCAACGAAACGGGAAAACCAACCATTATCGCCACAATCGCCGTCATCCTGGCCTTCCTCCCGATGCATTTCGTCACCGGTATGATGGGGCCCTACATGGGACCCATTCCGTTCAATGCACCGGTTGCCATGATCGCATCCCTCATCATCGCCTATATGTTCACGCCGTGGATTGCTCAACGCTGGATGCCGTGCGCAACGCCCCCGCCCGTCACGCAAGCAACAGAAGCATCGGCCAGTGATCGAATTCACCGCATCTATATGCGGCTGGCCGCACCGTTGATTGACAACCCCCGCTATCGCCACCTGTTCTGGCTGGCGGTCGTCATCCTGTTCGCGTTTGCCTTGTGGGAACCTGCCTGGCAATTCATGCGGCCCTCGGGCATCAACGGCCCGCCGACACCCGGCACTGTGGAACTCAAAATGCTGCCCAAGGGTAACAAGGACACCTTCAACATTACCATCAACATGCCCGAAGGCACGCCGCTGGAAGCAACCGACGCCGTCGCCCGCGACGTAGCCAACTCGGTTCGCCGCCAGCCCATGGTAACGAATTATGAAACATTCGTCGGGCAGGCGGGCCCCATCGACTTCAATGGCATGCTCCGTGGCGCCGTCTTTCGTAAAGGATCGAGATTTGCTGAAATTCGCGTCAACCTGGTACGCAAGGAGGATCGGAATATCGAATCCGCCGCTATTGTCCTGGAATTACGTGACTGGCTGAAACCCGTGCGCAAACGACACCCGGAAGCAAACATCAAGCTGGTGGAAGATCCACCCGGACCGCCGGTACGCGCAACACTGCTGGCTCAGATCTACGGGCCGGATTATCCAACATTACGCGCCATCGCCAAAAAGGTGCGCGACATCTTCGCGCACACATGGGACGTGGTGGATGTGGATGATTCCGTCACGGGCGACCAGACGCAATGGCGCGTGGATATCAACAGGGGAAAGGCCGCCCGCCTGGGCGTCACCGAAAATCAGGTACGAAGCGCCCTGACCGATTTTTTGCACGGGTATAATGTTGGCGTCATCCATGTAAGCACGGAACGCCATCCCGTACGCATCCGCCTGCGTCTGCCACGCGCCCTGCGCGTGCACGCCTCCGATCTCGAGCATATCTATGTTTCCGGTACTCACGGACCAGTGCCGATCTCCGCTATCGCCACGCTCCACAAGTCCCTGGCCAATAAAACGATCTTCACCAGGGATGAGCATCAGGTAGCCTACGTTTATGGTGAACCGAAACGGTATTCACAGGTTTATCCGCTACTGGACATGGACCAACGCATGGATGGCAAGGAAATACTGCCGGGCATCCGCCTGAAAACCGGCGGCTTGCATCTCACCAAAACACAACCGGACGACATCTTCGGCTACCAGTTGCTGTGGAACGGCGAAATGCGCCTGACGTTGAATGTATTCCGCGATCTGGGTGCGGCATTCATGGTTGCGCTGCTGCTGATTTACCTGCTGATGGCCGCCTACTACGGCGAGTTTACCCTTCCCTTACTAATCATGGCGCCGATTCCGCTTACTGTAATCGGCGTCTTCCCCGGTCACTGGATTACCGGGCAATCGTTCACCGCGACATCCATGATCGGTATGATCGCGCTGGCTGGTATCGTAGTGCGTAATTCCACCTTGCTGATTGATTTTATTCTCGATTACCGTCGGCGGGGCTATTCGCTAAGGGAATCCGTGCTGGAGGCCGGCGCCGTGCGCGCCCGGCCCATTCTGCTGACCGCGCTGGCGGTCATTGGCGGATCCTCCATCATGATTTCCGATCCGGTATTCGGAGGCCTCGGCGTTTCCATGGCCTTCGGCACGCTGGCTTCAACGGTTCTGACACTGTTTGTCGTCCCGATGATCTACTACCTGTGGCAACGGAACAAGCCGTGGAATTCTTCACAAAAACAAGGAGTCTTATCATGAATATCAATCATGCCATACGCATTATCGCCGGTGGTTTTATCGTGCTGTCAGTAGCCCTGGCCGCTATCTACAACGGCGTGGATTTATCCCGGCCAACATGGCTGTGGTTCACATTGTTCGTCGGCGTCAATCTGTTCCAGTCGGGTATCACGCGCTGGTGTCTGATGGAAACGATTCTGAAGAAACTGGGCATGAAATCAGAATCATGCGGCTTGAACCAGTGACGGGCGAACGCATCCTTCCCCTTTCCCGCGGAGATCGTTCGGGATCGTCGTCATACCCGGCATCCGCGAAACAGGGAAACATGATCTTCTATCAACTGCTCGATGAGTCCACCAGCACATTTACTTATCTTCTGGCCGATACGGATAGCGGCGAAACGGTGTTGATTGATCCGGTTCTGGAACAGACGGACCGATATCTAAAGCTCCTGAGTGAACTGAATCTCAAACTCGGGTATGTGCTGGATACGCATATTCATGCCGACCATATCACTGCCGCGGGCGCCCTGCGGAAAAAGACAGGCTGCAACACCGGCATTTC
>CAYOUW010000083.1:0-8402 GCA_964407235.1 uncultured Zetaproteobacteria bacterium
TATAAGATCCTCTTGCAAAACTCGGGGTGGATGATCGGCAATCCCGCTTTGAGACCATTTTCGGGATTGAATGAGCTGCATGGTGGTTCCATGGAGCGAAATTCAAGCTCGGACAAAAAGGCCGCAGGCCGTTTGGACGCCCGTAAGGGCGGGGCGCAAGCCCTGAGGGGCAATGCTCCGAATCAAATGGGCCGAAGTGGGGAAGACGATCTCCGTTCATGAGTTTTGCAAGAGGCTCATAAGTCATCAACACATCCTATCGAAGTGCAGGAACGTTTATGCTATAAATAAAATCAAAGGAACTATTCTTCAAAGCCGGAACGAGCGTATATAAATATTGATCCAGATATTCGTTGACCACGGCAATCGTAGTCTTGGGTACAATCACAACATCATAGGGTTGCAGTTCAACATCATTGATTGCGGCGTGATAAATTGCACCCCGGTGGGCAGATGAACCCACTCTGTCTGACTTCAGGTTCCGGACAATCACCGTTGCTTTTCCATTACGGGCTTTTCTGATGATGGCAACTTTTGTCATGTCGCCAGTGACTTTCTTCCCTCCGGCTTCAATAATTGCACTGAGCGCCGTCACTCGTGCGTGATAAGGAAAAAATCCGGGTTTTACAACTTCGCCGCCAATGAATAACTGCCGGGGAGCGACCTTACGAACAATCACGACGATGCTGGGCGCCCTCAGGTACTTTGAGTACTCCATGGATAACTCCTGCCTCAGCTCCGAAGGGCTTTTTCCCCGTGCCATCATGGATCCGATCATGGGCAATGAAATCCGGCCATCGGGCCGTACCGTAACTTTTTCATTGAGTTGCGGGTACGCATCGAACTTGATTCCGAGTACATCCTGGAAGCGAATACGGTATTCTTCAACATATAAATGATTCAACTCCTTCTGTACATCCAATACTGACTTGCCGTTAACCATCACGGCTCCAATGGACCGAAGATAGATTGCCCCCTTCGAATTCACATGGACGCTCTGATCGATTCGGGGATTATCGGAGAAATTCACTTTCAGATCGTCTCCCGGAGCAACCGACCCATCGGAGCCGCCCAGTTTTTTCACAATAATGCGTGCTTGCTGTGTTGCCACATTATCGATCTTCGCAATTTTGGCGGAAGACTGAGATTGCTGTATCACCCCGCTACAACCAACCAAAAGAACCCCAGCCCAAGCCATCCCTAATAATCGAAACAATTATTCACACTCCCTTCCCCGCAACGATCCGGCTTCGACAGCGTTGAATCGTAACGCTTCCCCCCAAACAGGATAAGTTACAATAGCAAACGCTGCGGGGTAATGAAATTGCACCCCTGTTGGCTTGCAATTAAACACCCGGTTTTATCAGTATAGAAGAACTTACCTACGTTGCGCAAGCTAAAATGATAAAACTTGAGTTCTTCCGACATAATGCAGGCTACGCCTGCCAAAGCGCTCCCGAATGTCATTTGCTACGCGATCCACCTGCTGTGATGTGTTTCGTCCGGAAACATATCCCCCTGCTGCAATTCCGGGTGTTGCCATTCGCTTACTCCCATACCTTCAGGCATACCGCTTCCAGACCGATAGCCGGTTGTTTTCGGGCATGGCGCAGTTCAGGAATGCCGCGCAGTTCGGCGGCTTTGGCGGTGATGGCCAGCGTGGCTGACGGTTTTACTTGCTGGATACGACTGGATGCTTGATCATGGCGCGAATGCTGCCATGCGCCCAAGCTTGGCCAAAGTATTTGTGGTAAAGGGCGAGACTACCCCGCTTTGGCCACGGCCAAACTTATTTTTCATCCGCAGGGCCGAAGCACGCGGTCAACCCGGATGATTGTTCAGGACTGGCTTTACTTTTATAGCTTCGGCATACCGGGGGGATCGCCACCGCCCATGCCACCAAAACGGCTGGCCATCTGCGCCATCATGCGTTTCCCCTTGTTACCCTTCATCTTCTTCATCATCTTCTGCATCTGTGTGAATTGCTTGAGCATCTGATTCAACGCCTGAACGCTGGCACCTGATCCGGCGGCAATACGCTTCTTGCGGCTACCGTTGATCACCTTTGGATATTTTCGCTCCTTCTCCGTCATCGAAGACACCATGGCCTGCATCCGTTTGACCGGTTTGTCATCCATCTGCGCCAATGCTTCCCGCGGCAGCTTCGCGCCCGGAAGCATCTTCAGCATGCCGGCCATCCCGCCCATTTTCTGCATCTGTCCAAGCTGGTCGGCGAAATCCATCAGGTCAAACGCACCCTTTTTAACCTTTTTCGCCAGCCTTTCGGCTTGCTCCTGATCAACATGGGCCTGCACCTTTTCCACCAACCCGGCCACATCGCCCTGGCCAAGAATGCGTCCGGCAAAACGTTGTGGATCAAACAGCTCAAGCGCATCAATTTTCTCGCCCGTGCCGATATAGCGTACCGGAACACCGGTCACATACGCCACCGAAAGCGCCGCGCCACCACGCACATCGGCATCGGTTTTGGTAAGGATGCAACCGGAAAGATCAATCGAGGCGTGAAATTGTTCGGCAATGGTTACCGCCGTCTGGCCTGTCATTGAATCAAGCACCAGCAATCGCTCTGTGGCGTTTACCGCGGCCATTACCTCACGGATTTCCCCCATCAGAACATCGTCCACGACTTGCCGGCCCGCCGTATCCAGAATCAGTACATGATGACCACCGGTTCTGGCCATGTTCAGCGCGGACTTCGCCATGGACACCGGTCTGGCTCCCTCACCTTCGATGTAGGGAACATCCACCTGCCCGGCCAGCACCCGTAATTGCTCACGCGCCGCCGGACGTGTCGCATCCACGCTGGTCAGCGCCACCTTGCGGCCCTGCCCCGCAAGCATGCGCGCCAACTTGCCTGCCGTGGTTGTTTTACCCGCACCCTGCAGACCACACAGCAGGATCACCGATGGAATGTTCGATATATCCATGTCACGGCGTTGCCCGCCCAGCACATCGGCCAGCACGTCATGCAGAATTTTGATAATCACCTGTCCCGGATTCAGGCTCCTGGCCACTTCCGCACCAAGCGCGCGCGCGCGCGCCTCGCTCATCAGGTACCGCGCCACCGGCAGAGCGACATCGGCTTCCAGCAACGCCAGCCGCATTTCACGCAATGTTGCATCCAGATCGGCCTCGGAAACGCGCGCCGCGCCTCGAAGACGATCTGCAATACCGCCGAGTTTTTCACTTAAACGGTCAAACATGATGACTTCTTACGAAATAATCAAAGCGCCCATAAATGGGCACGAAAATCGAAACGTGGAAGCAGCATAATTCCCGGACCTGTAGAACAGGGGCCTGTCCCCTGCCATGCAGCCCACGAAGGACCGACCTGCAGTGATATGCCACCTGCCGATATGCAGACGGTTGTGCGTGCGCCAGTAATTTCACCTATTTCCTTTCTCCTTGTCGTTCATGAAAAGCGATGATCCATCCATAGTCTTGCATACCATTGATTTGCGTGCCCAGTTATGGGCGCTTTAATACCTTCAACAGAAGGCATTATTTCTCAATCGAAAGCAATTCCACATCAAAAATCAACGTAGCATTCGGTCCAATCACGCCGCCGGCTCCGCGAGCACCATACGCCAAATCGGATGGTACGAAAAACCTGTATGTACTGCCCACCGGCATTAACTGCAAGCCTTCGGTCCAACCCTTGATGACCCGATTCAACGGGAATGTAACGGGTTTTCCGCGTTTGTAGGAGGAATCAAACACCGTACCATCAATCAATGTACCCTTATAATTCACTTTAACTTTATCCGTTGCCTTGGGTTTCGGGCCATCACCCGGTTTAATCACCTTATATTGCAAACCGCTGGCGGTTGTTTTCACACCCGCTTTTTTAGCATTTTCCGCCAGGAATTTTTTACCTTCCGCCATATTCTTCAAACCCGATTTCTTCTGTTCGGCCAGGAGTTTTCCCCGTTGCGCCTTGAATACCGATTGCTTGACCGCTGCAATCTCCTTGGGCGATAACCTGGGTTTCTCGCCTTTAATGACCGACGCAACCGCCGCATCAAAAGCAGCCAAATCAAGTTTTGTTCCAATCGTTTTCATGGATTTACCGACATCCAGACCGATAGCATAACTGAACTTTGCGCTTTCGCTGTCCAGAGAAAGCCCCTCCTTCTTTTCCTGCCCCTGTTGTGTTCCGGCGGAACATCCCGCCATGACCACCATTGCGGCAGTCATTACAATA
Organism: uncultured Zetaproteobacteria bacterium; assembly: GCA_964407235.1. Classification (GTDB taxonomy): domain Bacteria; phylum Pseudomonadota; class Zetaproteobacteria; order Mariprofundales; family Mariprofundaceae; genus JAUZQZ01. The sequence goes on from CAYOUW010000083.1 coordinate 4,226, forward strand.
TATTTCTTCATTTCATCTCCTTTAATTTTCACTTAATTCATTCCCATTCAATTGTCGCCGGCGGCTTGTCGGAGACATCATAAACAACACGGTTGATGCCTCGCACCTCGTTGATGATGCGACTGGACACCTTGGCCAACAACGCATACGGCAATTCCGCCCAGTGCGCGGTCATAAAATCCTCCGTCTGCACGGCCCTTAACGCAACCACCCATTCGTAGGTACGGCCATCGCCCATTACGCCGACCGACTTCACCGGCAAAAACACGGCGAAAGCCTGACTGGTCCTGTCGTACCAGCCGGAGGTACGCAATTCCTCAAGAAAAATCGCATCGGCCTGTCGCAACAACTCCGCATATTCTTTCCTGACTTCACCGAGAATGCGCACGCCCAGTCCCGGACCCGGGAAGGGGTGACGGTAAACCATTTCATGCGGCAGGCCGAGCGCCACGCCCAGTTCACGGACCTCGTCCTTAAACAAATCACGCAACGGCTCAAGCAGATTCAAATGCAGGGTTTCCGGAAGACCGCCAACATTATGATGGCTCTTGATCGTGTGCGCCTTTTTTGTCTTCGCACCGGCCGATTCAATCACATCGGGATAAATCGTCCCCTGCGCCAACCACCTGACATTCGGCATTCCGGCCGCTTCGCGCTGAAACACCTCGACAAATTCACGACCGATAATCTTGCGCTTCGCCTCCGGGTCAACAACGCCGGCCAGATGTTCCAGAAAGATATCGCCGGCATCGACATGATCCACCTTCACGCCCAGATGGCTGGCGAAGGCCATCATTACCTGCTCGGCCTCATGCAGGCGTAGCAGACCGTTATCGACAAAGATGCAGGTCAGTTGGCCGCCAATCGCGCGATGCAACAATGCCGCCGCGACCGAGGAATCGACTCCGCCGGATAGCCCCAGAATCACCTCTTCATCGCCGACCTGCTCGCGGATGCGCCGAAGACCCTCCTCAATATAATTCGGCATCGTCCAGCTACGGGAACAGCCGCAAATATCATGTACGAAACGACTCAAAATTTCCTTACCCTGACGAGTATGGGTCACTTCGGGATGAAATTGAAAACCATAGAAACGGCGTGATTCGTCCGCCATGCCAGCAATTGGAGCCGCATCGTTGCCGCAGATCACATGAAAGCCCTGCGGCAGACTGGCTACCTTGTCTCCATGACTCATCCAGACATCAAGTTCGCCGTTTCCTTTATTCTCAATGTTACGTAACAGTGGTGAATCGCCGCGGGTCAGCACATGGGCGCGGCCGAACTCGCGCACGGCTCCGGTCTCGACGGCGCCTCCCAGTTGCGTAGCCATGGTTTGCATGCCATAGCAAATACCCAGGACCGGAACGCCCAGAGCGAACACCACCTCGGACGCTTTCGACGTTTCGTCTTCGTAAACTGAGTTCGGTCCACCGGAAAGGATGATACCGGCCGGAGCGAAAGCGCGGATATCCTCTTCAGGCATATCGAAGGGATGCAACTCACTGTACACTTCGGCTTCGCGCACGCGCCGCGCGATCAGTTGCGTATATTGCGAACCAAAATCCAGGATCAGGATTCTTTCCATATTAGCTTGGATTATTCATCAATGCTGCTGCGCCCTCACTTGTTCCTTTGCCCACAACGAATCCCTGCTCAGGAATCCAGCCGGTAATTCGGCGCTTCCTCGGTGATGGTCACGTCGTGCACATGACTTTCCCGTAACCCCGAACCGGTAATGCGTACAAATTTCGCGCGCTTGTACATCTCGGCAATCGTGGCCGCCCCGGTATAGCCCATCGCCGCGCGCAAACCGCCGACAAGCTGGTGCAGGATATCACCCACCGGGCCTTTATATGCCACACGTCCTTCAATTCCTTCGGGAACCAGCTTCATCGCTTCATCGACATCATGTTGAAAATAGCGGTCCTTGCTACCCTGCTGCATGGCGCCAATCGAACCCATGCCCCGGTAAGCTTTATAGGTGCGCCCCTGATACAGAATTTTCTCTCCCGGTGCCTCGTCCGTGCCGGCAAACATGGAGCCAAGCATGCAGGTGGAAGCACCTGCCGCCATCGCCTTGGCAAAATCACCGGAAAACTTGATACCGCCATCGGCAATCACCGGAATACCGGCATCCTTGCCCGCCGCCGCGCATTGCATAATGGCCGTTAATTGCGGCACGCCCACGCCCGCCACCATGCGCGTAGTGCAAATCGATCCGGGACCGATTCCCACCTTCACGGCATCCGCGCCCGCATCGGCCAAATCACGCACCGCTTCCGGCGTGGCAATATTGCCGCCTATGACCTGAATATTATCACCATACTTCTGTTTGATCTCACGGACCTGCCCGATCACGCCTTTCGAATGGCCATGCGCCGTATCCACCACGATGGCATCCACGCCAACCGCGAACAGCGCCTCAAGACGTACCAGTTCCTTATCTCCAACCCCAATCGCGGCCGCGGCCAGGAGACGCCCCAGATCATCACGCACGGCATTGGGAAATGCCCTCGATTTTTCAATATCACGTACGGTAATCATACCGTGCAGACGCCCCTTATCGTCCACCACAGGCAGTTTTTCAATGCGATGCTCACGGAATAACTGTTTGCAATGCTCCAGATTGGTACCGGGTTTGACGGTGACCAACCGGTCACGCGGCGTCATCACTTCATCTACCCGTTTGCTCAAATCATTCTCAAAGCGCGTATCGCGGTTGGTAATGATGCCGCACAAGCCGCCGTCGCTATTGAGTACCGGAAAGCCGGAGAAGCCGTGAATCCCGCAAAGATCACGCACGTCCGACAAGATCGTATCCGGTGAAACAGTTAATGGCTCCTGCACTACGCCCGCCTCGAACCGTTTAACCTTGCGCACCTCCGCGGCCTGAATTTCCGGCGCGAGATTCTTGTGGATGACGCCAATACCGCCTTCCTGGGCCAAGGCAATGGCAATCCGCGCTTCAGTCACAGTATCCATAGCCGCCGATAAAACCGGAATATTGAGTTGGATTTTTTTTGTGAATTGCGAGGTTGTATCCACTGCGCGGGGAACCACATTGCTTGCCTGCGGCACCAGCAACACATCATCAAATGTCAACCCTTCACCCTGAATACTCATATCGCCTCCGAGATGGAAGCGCCGCATTGTAGCTCGTTCCATCACCCGCGCCAAGAATACTTTGACCCATAGTTGGGCCTCTGATAGAAACCGCACCCTGTGCAGGTTCGCACGGCCATGAGATTAGAAATCGGGCGATTAGCTCAGCGGGAGAGCACTGCCTTCACACGGCAGGGGTCGCTGGTTCGAACCCAGCATCGCCCACCATATAACACATTGATAATTAAGGAAAAACAGGATGGTCGCTTCGTCGGCCTTTCTTATTTTTTACGCTTTCGGTTTGCATGCGGTTTGCAAACTATGTGAAAACCGCATGCAAAAAGGGAATAGTCATGCTTCCTCATGGTTCCTTCTAGTCCCCACCGGTCCAGGTGAAGAAACAAAAACCCCGAACAAAATGCAGCAGGGTTTTACCCCATAAAAACACGTCCACGGCCGTATCGAACCGAAACGACGGCAATTCGACCCATATCGAACTAAAAACCATCCACTGATTCCCAGCGGGTTTTCTGACAGCTACGGCGCGATGCCGACTATTCCCCGTCATCTCAATGACAGGAGGCTGCTCATGGAAGTTATGTGGTCCGTGGACGATCTGGCTAACTATCTGCACGTAAGCAGGAAAACCATCTTCAATCGAATCTGGCGGCGGGAGGAACTTCCCCCTTTTATCAAGACTGGCAGAACCATTCTATTCCGCGAAGGGGATGTGAAGACGTGGCTGGACAGCAAGGTTCAGTCGGTCGAACAGCCTGCGCCCAAGCGGCGCGGTCGTCCCCGCATGAAGCCGGAACTTCGGGCTGGCTGATGCACTGGAACATGCATATTTGTCTGGATAAAACAACGGGTGAAATACGGCACGATGCCCGTAGATCCGACCATAAACCTGCGCTGGCATAGCGGCCTAAAAGGAACCTTTTTCAATTTTCCAGCAGCTAATTAGCCGAAAACATAGGATTCAGCCAAGAAAGGAGAATTAAACCGAGGAGGGATGATGACTTGTATTGCGATTGCAAACACCAAGGGAGGCAGCGGTAAAACGACGTTGACGGCC
>CAYOUW010000084.1:0-8341 GCA_964407235.1 uncultured Zetaproteobacteria bacterium
GAGCCTCTTGCAAAACTCGGGGTGGATGAGCGGCAATCCCGCTTTGAGACCATTTCCGGGAAGTAAACGGCGCTATCCCGCCGTGCGGTAGGGTTGTATGTTTGGTATTTATTTGCATGGTGGTTCCATGGAGCGAAATTCAAGCTCGGAAATGGGCCGAAGTGGGGAAGATGATCGCCGCTCATGAGTTTTGCAAGAGGCTCCCGTGTCTAAAATTTTTCTTGCCGCCTTGCAGTCTTCGGCAATCTGGCGGGCCAGATCATCCGGGCCGGTAAAGGTGCGGTCCTCACGAATCCGCTCAATAAACGTAACCTTCAGACGGTGTTTGTACAAATCCGGGGTGTCATTGAACAGATACGTTTCCAGTACCAGGGTCCGCCCCCTGAACGTCGGACGGTAGCCAAAATACGCAGCCCCGTTCCATCGCTGTTCTCCGCTTTCAGCCCGCACGGCGTAGATGCCAATCGGCGGATGCGCCAGATTGCGCACATTGAGATTGGCGGTTGGAAATCCCAGTGTCCGCCCGCGTGCCTCACCTTTGCCAACATGTCCGGAAATGGAGTAGGGATACCCCAACAGTTCTTTGGCAAGTTTGAAATCAGCAGCCTCAATTGCTGACCGGATACGGCTGGAAGAAACAACGGCGCCATGCATCTCAAAAGCTTCGGCGACGCTGACCGTAAATCCCAGTTCCTCGCCCAATGAACGCAACGCCTCGGCATCGCCTGTCCGGTCATGTCCGAAGGCAAAATCGTAACCCGCATGGATATGCTTAAAATGCAGGGCATCATACAATTGGCGTGCAAAGCGTTCGGCAGACCATGCCGCCAGATCCCTGTTGAAGTGCAGCAGCAATGCGGCGTCCAGACCCGCACGCTTCAGTCCGCCCAGACGTTCGTGCAGATGGCACAGCCGGCGCGGCGTTTCCGATGGGAAGAGAACGGCGCGCGGATGCGGTTCAAAGGTTACGGCGACGGCGGGTCCATTGATGCTCAGCGCATGCCCCCGTGTCTCCGCCAGCACCTGCAAATGGCCCATATGCACGCCATCGAAATTTCCGATGGTCACAGCGCCGCCGCGGAAGCGGGAGGTTTCGGAAATACCTGTCCATGTGCGGAAAATTTGCATGTCGCGCAGACTAGCATCGGACGACGGCTAATTCATGCGGAAAAGTTACTTTCCACCGCGATCCAGAATGAGAAATGTATAGGGGTAGCGGTTCTTTTCATCCGGATTATGCCGTTCACAAAATCTTTCGCGCCATGCGGACATGTCGAAAGGAGGAAAGTGCGTATCGCCTTCAAATGCAGCATGGATTTGAGTGATATAAAGCCGGTTAGCTCGCGGCAACGCCAGTTTGTATATATGAGCGCCACCCATAACCATCAATTCTTCCGCTTCACCCACGGCAAGAATCGCTTCATCCAGAGAGTGCGCAACCGTACACCCTTTAATTTTTATTTTCTGTGATGTCATAACGACGCTCGTTCTACCCGGTAATGGACGGCCAATGGAATCAAATGTCTTACGTCCCATCAGAAGCGGTTTTCCCATGGTATTTTTTTTAAACCATGCCATATCCGCGGATAATTGCCACGGCAGCCGATCCCCGTTTCCAATCAGTCCGTTCCCGTCTTGCGCCCAGATTAACGAAATCATCATGCGTACATCGCACCGTGAAAAGTGATCAGTCTCATCATTCACGAATCACCGTGATGATGGCCGCCCGGCGCACAAGGCATGCGGTCCGGGTCGGCTATTATAGCCGGTCCAGCAGCAGCTTTCTTTGTTCCCGCAGCATATCCGGCGCAATCAGGCCTTTCCTGTCCAGCACCCGCAAGAATTCGAGGCCGGCCTCGGGCGAAGGATGCCGTGCCTTATATTCGGGAATAATTGCTTCAAGCTTTCCCCGGTACTCGTCCTTTGAGATCAGGCCCTTGCCCAGCAGGCGGTGCAGGGTGCTGATGCGGCTTGCCGCATCAGCCATTGCCACGGGATGACGCTGCACGCGTGCAGGCGGTTTGCCGGGCTGTTTGGCTGCCGGCGGTAATGCCGTACCCGCCGTGTCCGGGGCCGCCAGCATGCTGACCGGCATGGCAAGCAGGTCCGGCCGGCCCCGATAAAGGGTCTGGCCCTTCCTGGGAAGCAGCCTCCAGTAGGATACGTCGATATCCTCCTCGGGGACGGCCTCGACGGCATAACTCATTCTGGCGTCTTCTTCAGCCAGAGGCGTGAGTTTGAATGCAGCATCGTTCTCGATACGGTCAAAATACCAATAAAGACGGCCATTGCTGAAAAAGAGTTCGCCCCGAACCTTGTCCTGATGAAAACTCACCGCCTGGCCCGTTCCGATATGGGCAAGGGCCTGCCGGATTTGTGGTGCCAGGATATGGATTTGGTGATCGGAAAAAACAGGCTTCGGACCGCTGGAGGCAAAGAATCCATCGCTGGCATACCTGAGGTCCCCAAGGGCTTGAACCCATTGCGCCGTACTTAGCGAAACAGGCCGGGAACCGTCCGATCCGATGAGGCCACGCGCCAGGAAAGCTTTCATGATGTTAACTTCCGCCCGGGCGAGGGAGGGTGCAAGTAAAATGAATGCCATGACAGACAGCATCATCCAGAGAGTGAACGGGAAACGCCGGAACATACCGGGTATTCCAATACTGGTTGCAATGGATGTCAACTTTCAACCGGGCTTACAGGCGATCCACTGACGTTGCCAGACAGCAAGGATAAAGTTCACAAGCCGCTGTTGCTGGATACGCATAAGCTTTCCTGTTGCAATACGGCCATGCGATCCCATGGCATTTCGAAATGGCGGCAACATCTGACGTTTGACCTTCCCGTCGTAGCGCACCATCCGGTATGGTTGCACGCCTGTTCAGTCGGAGAGGTGGCTTCCGTGGTTCCGCTGATTAGAGAACTGTTCCGGTTAAAGCTGCCATTGCATCTAAGCGTCGTCACAAAAACCGGCTTCGACCACGCAACACGCCTGTTCGGCAGTCGAATCAATATCTCCTATCTTCCGTGGGATGCGCCCGGTTTAATGAAACGATTTATCAAGCGATTAAATCCGCGTATTCTGTTACTTGCCGAAACCGAATTCTGGCCGGGGATGCTGGCTGCCTGCCACAGGGGCGGCATTCCCGTCGTGGGTATTAACACGCGCATCTCCGACCATTCCTTTTCCCGCTATCGGGCAAGCAGGTTCCTGTGGCGGCGCTGGCTCTCCCCCGTCTCCCTTTTTCTGGCGCAAAGCGAGCTGGATGCCGAACGTCTGGTCGGAATGGGCGTTAGTTCTGATCGCATCCGGGCGGTTGGAAACCTGAAATATGCCATCAAACCGCCCGCGGTGGACGCGAATGATCTACGAAAACGGGTTGATTCCAGCATGGTCCGCCCTGTCCTGCTGGCTGCCAGCACGCACGCCGATGAGGAAGAAACGCTGCTCGGCATGTGGCCGGAATGGAAGCGGATTCGACCGGACTTACTGTTATTGCTCGTTCCCCGGCATCCCGAACGCTTTGATACGGTCGCGAATCAGATAACACAACGTGGTATGCGGCTATCACGCTGGTCAGGAAATAAAACAGACCCGGAGGCGGACATCATCCTGATTGACGCCATGGGCGTGCTGAACGGCCTCTATACCATTGCGGACATGGCCTTCATCGGCGGAAGCCTTGTTCCCGTAGGCGGGCACAATCCATTGGAGGCGGCAATTTGCGGACGCGGCGTGATCACGGGTCCCCATGTGCAAAACTTCCGTGAGATGATGCGGGACATGCAACAGGAAAATGCCGCGGTCGTGGCGGAAGATCGCCATGCGCTGGATCGAACGGTGCGACATTACTTGCGTCACTCCGATGAACTTAAACAGCTTCATGCCCATGCCGCGGTCTTTATGCAGGATAAATCCCGTGTACTGGAACGTGTGATGGAAGCCGTTCGACCCTTTCTGGAAGCGCAATGACCTTGCATCAATACGTGGAACGGATGTGGTGGCGACCGGAATCGCCTCCCGCGCCGCTGCGCTGGGCAAGCTGCGTTTATGCGCGTGTGAATGACGGAAATCTTGCCAGGCGCGCGCACAAGACCGTTTCCCCGGCTATCCCCATGATTTCCGTCGGCAATATTACCGTGGGGGGAAGCGGCAAGACGCCCTTTGTTATCTGGCTGTGCCAGCAGTTGCGGCAGCACGGATACCAACCGGTCATCCTGTGCCGTGGCGATGGCGGCGGATTGAATCAACCCAGGGTCATTCACGAAACCGATGCCGCCGATCCGGCAGGCGATGAAGCGCTGCTTCTGTCTCGCGCCTGTGATGCGTCCGTGATTGCCGGCCGCGACCGTGTTGCGGCAAGCGCCATGGCCGAAACGCTGGGTGACATTATCATCCTTGATGATGGTTTTCAGTATCGGCAGTTGATGCGCATCTGCGATATTGTCCTTATTCCGTCTGAAGGGATCGGCAACGGCTTCCTGTTGCCCGCGGGCCCCCTGCGCGAGTTACCATCCGTACTTCCCCGCGCCGATTTGATTGTGCGCACGGGCGAGGGTCCGGCAACGCCTCTCACCCGGACAAAGGAATGGCGATGGAAAACACAATCACCCGGACTCCGAAAAATTTATGGCGCGGATATGTCAGCCCCTGAAAAAGTGCTGGCCGTATGCGGCATTGCCCGGCCGCAACGATTCATGGATTCTCTGGTGCGGCAAGGCTGCGCCGTGGCGGATCATCTCGTGTTTCCGGACCATTACCGCTACCGGGACCGCGACATCGAACATATCACAGGGAAGGCGTTGCCCGTCGTCACCACGGAGAAAGATGCCGTCAAATTAGCCGAAATATGGCCGGATGAATACCCGTTGTGGGTGTTGCCTCTCGAAGGAGAAGGCGAAGAAGGCTTGCCGGAAGCCATTATTCAGACCATTCTTTCACACTGAACCTGGCCGGGACAACTCAATGAATCGCCATACTGATGGCGCCGGGCCTTTGTTCGCAACGAATTCTCGAGAAAGATCGTAGCCCTTGCTTACGGACGACCGACAAAGGATTCGGTGCGGGCAAAGGAACAGGCAAGGGCGGCAGTATTTGTGAAGAGTCCGGGTGATGAAAGACCCGGCTAAAAATGGCTTGATATTGTATCGGCCCTATCCGGAGAGAAATATGTTGGACGAAGAATTGATGGGCATTCTGGCCTGCCCGAAGTGCAAGGGTAAAGTGGAGTATAACCATGCCAAAGACGGCCTCGTTTGTCCGGCATGCAAGCTTGAATACCCCATCCGGGATGATATCCCGGTGATGCTGATTGATGAGGCCAAATCCCTGGACGATTGATGGACGCCCGGCAAGCTGTGCTGGTGCGCGGCATCTTCCGGTTGATATGCCTGATTCCCGTACGCCTTGCCGGCGCCATGGGCGCCGGACTGGGAAGGCTTGGCTTTTATCTGCTTAAATATCGCCGGAATGTGGCGATACGCAACTTGGCGCGCATTTACCCTGAGCGGGATCGCCGCTGGCGACAGCGCGTGGCCAGGGAATCCTTTGCCGAAATGGGTCGCACCATTCTTGAAATTCCGCATGTATTCCTGCGCTCCAAAGCTTTTTTACAATCATGCACACAGGTGGAAGGAGAAGATGAATACCGCGATGCCATGGGACGGGGCAAGGGCGCGTTCATCACCATCTGCCATTATAGCAACTGGGAGATGTGCGGCATGGCGTATGCCGCGCTTGAGCCCGATATAGACGCTATTTACCGGTCGATCAGGCAACCGTCCCTTGAACATTTTGTAAAACAGTGTCGTGAGCGTTTCGGCGCATCCATGCATCCGCGTCAGGAAGGCCTGCGCTGGCTGCCCAGAGCGTTGAAACAGGGGCGTAGCGTAGCCCTTCTGCTGGATCAGCACCTGTCGGGCGGCATGCCCGTACCGTTTCTGGGGCATCTGGCGAACACGACCACGCTGCCTGCGACATTTGTCCTTAAACATGGCACCCCCGTTTTCGGACTGGCGTTGCACCGCATCGGCAAAGCATTCCGGTTCCGTCTGCAATTCTGGCGTATTGATATGCCCCCCGTAACGGGTGACAAAAACGCGGATATGTACCGTATCATGCATCGTATTAACAAGAGCTTTGAACCCGTCATCCGCCAGCGACCTGAATCATGGCTGTGGAGTCATCAGCGCTGGAAACTGCTGGAAGAGCATTGCAAAGAGATCACCGAGGTCGTGTATGGCACACCATAAAGCGATCGATAAAACCCGCTGGCTTGCATCGCAGAAGAAACTGGCCGAGTGCTGGCGTGGTGAAGATATGCTGAAGAAGGAATTAAAACGGGTTCGCCGCTTCTATCTTCCCCTGCTTGAGACGTATGCCGGAAAACTTCCTGATACCGCGTCCATTCTGGATATCGGATGCGGCCCTGTTTGCACCGCGCGCTTTCTGGAACATGGCGGGAAGGCCTACCTTGATCCTCTGCTGGACGATTTCCGCCGCGCCTACCCCGGCAAACTCCCCAAGGGGAAACACCTGGCTATTGCCGCCGAAGACATCCCGGAACCGGATGCTTCCTTCGATCTCATCCTTTGCATTGACGGGCTGGACTACGTCATCAATCCGGAAATGGCCTTGCATGAGATGGCGCGTTTGCTCAAACCGGAAGGCACATTGATACTCGGATTACCCGTATTCCCTTCCTTGCTTGTTCGTTTACGCTATATACTGGAACGTTTCCTGCCTGTTTTCCGCAATGAGGCCAATCCTTACTCCTATGCGTACAGGGGCATCAAAAATACGCTCACACGACATTTTGATTTGATTGAAGAACGGAGAATCCCCGAAGTCCGACAATTAGATCAACGAATACTGGGCAAGGAATACGCATTTATCTGCCATCCGAAACAGACAAGGAATGGAACCCTGAAGGTTGCACGGATCAGAGGATAAAATAAACGGTGCAACATTCAAGGTCCCTTTTCTTTGGTTGTTTGCACCCCGAAAGCCGGCCTTGACGACACGCCGGTTATAGGCTGGAAAAGTAAATGATTGCCGGGGACATCCAACTGTATTGTGAAGGATTAAAAGGGCCCTGCCCGCCTCTTTCATACCATATTTTAGCGAATCATTTTTTTTAAAATACAAAACCGTTCCGTAGACTCACATTTATGGGGTAATGCAATATCATAAGATTTTTTGTGTTTGGTGAGAAATTCATCTGTTGCAGTTTTTGCACCTGTAGAAAAATAGCCATAATCGTCCACTACAATCAATCCATTTCTTTCCATATGAGAGTCCAGAAAGTTTAACGCTATGCTGATTCCTTCATAAAAATCAAAATCAACAAATGCAAAAGAAACCCTGGATGGAAGGCAACCCGAATGAATTGAATCTTCTATAAAACCCGGGACAACCTGTATTCGCCCGGACGGAAAATTTATACTTTTTAACTTTGATCGAACCAGTTTTTCAGGAGATTTAAGTTTCCCCGTATAGGCTTGTATGGAACCTAAATTTAGAAAGTCGTCGAGTAATTTATCTCCTTTACCGGGCATTGGCAGCCCTTGAAAAGAATCAAACAACCATATTTTTTTCTTGCTGCCAAAAATCTCATGGGCCATTAGAACGGAAGTCGCTCCCTGGGCAATGCCAAATTCACAAATGTCTCCACTGAGACTCTCTGTCTTTTTCAGACAATTTATAATGTAGAATGCCTCCTTTTCATCAATGCCATAAAGTTGTGATATTAATTTATTTCGCATTTCATCGTGTTCAGGCAAATCTTTGAGGATGAATGTTTGCAAAATACTTTCATAGGAATTAAGTAAATTTTCATATTTCTGATCATCGGGTATTATTTTATAACCCCTTTGATTAAACCATGCTTTCACAATCTTTCTTAACATCGAATCCCCCCGGCGTTATAGAAAGTAAACATGTCCTCGATAACTTACCAAGTATAAGAGACAGGTTTGCCAGCTACCATTAGTCTAGCCTGTATGATTCATCAATACTACCGCGCCCCTGGCTTGTTCCTTCATCCGCACCGAATCCCTCGTTTCCCGGGGGATGCCCTCTTGCGCAAGCACAATTCACCTGATCGGTCGTCCGTATGCACGGTTTGATGAGGGAGGGCTGGTGAAAGCACCCATGGATTGGCTATTGAGGCACCGTCAGACGAAAGGGGTGGGAAACAGACAGGTCGATCCCTAACGGTGCTGGAGCCTGCTCTCTACTCTACCTGTCCCCTGCAGTGGCGAGTTAATCTCCGCGCATCGAATACCGAACCCGTTCTTCGCCTGAATGTTGCAAGAGGCTCCCTGGACTGTCGGATAT
>CAYOUW010000085.1:0-8150 GCA_964407235.1 uncultured Zetaproteobacteria bacterium
GCCTTGAAATTCAATCCGGATGATTCATCAATGCCGCCGCGCCCTTGCCGGTTCCTTTGCCTGTGCAATTCACGCAAACAGGCGCAACGAATGCCTCGTCAGTCGTCTATGTGCATGATGGCTACGGTCTCCTCCATTGGAATCCGAATAGTCCGGGTCAGGGGTGAACCGTATGGATATTGATGTACAGAAAGTGGCAATGCTGGCCCGCATCCGTCTGACGGATGAAGAGGCAAGAGAACTGGGGCCACAAATCTCCGGCATTCTCGGCTATATCGACCAGTTACAGCAAGTGGGTACCGAAGGCGTCGTGGAAACAGCGCATCCACACGATGCTGCCATGCCGTTGCGCGCCGACGTGGTCACCAACACAAATCGTCGCGAAGCGCTGCAAAGAACCGCTCCGAAAACTGAATCCGGGCTATACATTGTACCAAAGGTGATTGAATAATGCCATTCTCGACCCTGTCCGACCTGAAATTCCGCCTGGATGCCGGAAAAATCTCCGCCCGTGAGATCGCACAAACTGTCCTGGATCGTATTGACGTCCATAATGGCGCGCTAAATGCCTTCGTGCACATCGATCCCGCACACGTACTGGCCCAGGCGGAAGCTTCCGATGCTTATCGCGCCAAACGTGATGCGCGATCGCTGGAAGGCCTTCCGATTGCAATCAAAGATATTTTCTGCACACAGGACGGCCCGACCACATGCTGCTCGAAGATCCTGAAAGGCTTCCATGCGCCCTATGATGCGCATGTCATCACACGGCTGAAGGAAGCCGGCGCCGTACTTCTGGGCAAGACCAATATGGATGAATTCGCCATGGGTTCTTCCACCGAGACCTCCGCTTTCGGCCCCTGCCGCAATCCGTGGAACACCGGTTGCATCCCCGGTGGTTCCTCCGGCGGATCGGCTTCGGCTGTTGCGGGCGGCCTTGCCCCGGCGGCGTTGGGCACCGACACCGGCGGCTCCATCCGCCAGCCTGCCGCGGTATGCGGCATTACAGGGTTAAAACCGACGTACGGGCGTATTTCCCGACGGGGTATTATTGCTTTTGCTTCATCACTGGATCAGGCAGGCCCGATGACCCGGACCGTGAAGGATGCCGCCATGATAGCCGCGGTTATTTCCGGTCATGATTCCGGCGATGCCACATCCGTCGCCAATGCGCCTGCCGTAGACTGGCTGGGCTCAAGCAACCGTACGGACATGAAGGGGATGAAGATCGGTAAACCCAAAGAGTATTTCGTTGGCGGCATGGATGCAGGGGTACGCGAGGCTGTTGAAACGGCCCTGAAACGGTGCGAGGAAACGGGAGCGGAAATTGTCGATATTTCGTTGCCGCATACCGAATATGCCGTAGCTGCTTATTATGTCATTGCCCCGTCAGAGGCCTCCGCTAATCTTTCCCGCTATGACGGCGTGCGTTTCGGTCACCGTTGCAATAGCCCGGAAGATTTGCTCGACATGTATACGCGCAGCCGTGACGACGGTTTCGGCGCCGAAGTCAAACGCCGCATTCTGACCGGCGCCTTCGCGCTATCGTCGGGCTATTACGATGCCTATTACAAAAAAGCGCAACAGGTCCGAACCCTGATTCGTCAGGATTTCCTCACCGCTTTTGATCAGGTGGATGTAATTGCCACGCCAACCTCGCCAGTTCCGGCGTTCAGGATTGGAGAGAAGACCGATGATCCAGTCACCATGTATTTATCCGATATCTTTACCATCGCGTTGAATCTGGCTGGTCTGCCGGGGCTTTCCCAGCCTTGTGGATTCACTGACGGCTTGCCCGCTGGTCTTCAATGGATTGCGCCGGCATGGCGCGAGGACCTATTGCTCCGTGCGTCCAGCGCCTATGAATCAGCCACGGACTGGCATGCCAGGACGCCCTCCGGCTTCAGCGCGGGCGGCAAGGGAGATGCGGCATGAGTTGGGAAGTAATCATCGGGCTGGAAGTCCACATACAAATGAATACCGCGACCAAAGCGTTCTGTGGTTGCGCCACCGAATTTGGCGCGGAACCCAACACGCAGACCTGCCCGGTCTGCCTTGGCATGCCCGGACAGCTTCCGGTTCTGAATATGAAAGCGGTACAGAAGGCCGTGCTGACGGGATTGGCGATCCATGGCACGGTTAATCTGGAATCAAAATTTGACCGCAAGAATTACTTCTATCCCGATCTCCCCAAGGGCTACCAGATCACGCAATTTCCGGTACCGATTGTGGAACACGGATATCTGGATATTCTTTCAGGAGATGGTGAGAAGCGCATTGGCATCACGCGCATTCATATGGAAGAAGATGCCGGGAAGTCCATGCATGAAGGCTTGGACGGCGTATCCCATATTGACCTGAATCGTTCCGGCGTGCCGCTGATGGAGATTGTTTCCGAACCGGACATGCGCTCGGCGGACGAAGCGATTGCCTACCTGAAACAATTGCATCAACTGGTGTCGTTCCTTGACGTCTCCGGCGCCAACATGGAGAAGGGGCAATTCCGTTGCGATGCCAACGTGTCCGTACATCACCCCGGAACTCCGTTCGGCACACGCTGTGAACTCAAGAACATGAATTCATTCCGCTTCATCAGGCAGGCCGTTGACTATGAAATCAACCGCCAGATTGAATTGATTGAGGACGGCGGCGCCGTGCGGCAGGAAACCCGGCTGTTTGACTCGGCCAAAGGAGAAACCCGGCCCATGCGCGGCAAGGAAGAGGCGCACGATTACCGCTATTTTCCCGAGCCTGATCTGCCGCCCTTGAGAATCTCCCGGCAGGAGGTGGATGCCATCAGGGCCGGCATGCCGGAATTGCCGGGGCAGTTACGCAAACGTTTTGAAACAGAATACGGGTTGTCCGCCTATGATGCGAACGTGTTGTCCCAGACGCGTGAGCTTGCATCATGGTATGAGTCATTGGCCGCGGCCCATCCGGCTGATCCCAAGCGTTGCGCCAACTGGTTGGCCAATGAACTGCTTGGCCGGCTGAATGAAGCCGGCCGTGAAATCACGGACTCTCCGGTTTCTCCGGAATCTCTGTCATCGTTGCTGGATCGTATCGCGGATAACACTATTTCCGGAAAAATGGCCAAGGATGTACTGGATATCATGTTGGAGACCGGCCACGATGCCGATGCCATCATCGAAGAGAAAGGCCTGAAACAGGTTTCGGACGCGGGTGCGATTGATGCGATGATCCGTGAAGTTCTGGGTGCCAGTCCCGATCAGCTTGCCGCACTTCGCGGTGGCAAGGACAAGTTATTCGGATTTTTTGTCGGGCAGGTCATGAAAGCCAGCCGGGGCAAGGCCAACCCGGGACTGGTCAACCGGCGTCTGAAAGAATTGCTGAAAGGCTGATCGCCGGATGGGGCGCAAGGCGCTGGCCGTATTGGTGGTTTTGTTCCTTGCCACATCCGGCGCCTTGCTCCTGCGTCTTGACCCGAAGAAACTGGGCATCTCCGTTCAATCACAATTACAGCAATGGTCCGGCCAGAACATTGAGATCGGACCGGCATCCTTAAATCTTCTTCACGGCGTCAGCATACGTATTCGGAATGTGGCACTTGCCGGAAAAAAAGAAACCTGGTATCTGCATGCGGACAGCATGATCATGGGCTTGTCCCTGTGGCGCCTTCTGCAGGGAAAAGCTGATATTAACAGCGTCGAAATGATCCATCCTGTCCTGGATCTTTCCAAACTGTCGCAAATGAAAAATATCATCATCATGGACTTGCCGAAATCGCTGGACCGGATACGAATACGCCAGGGTTATATTCGAATAAACGGCGAGCCCGTTGCGCAAGGCTTTGATGGCACGCTTCGTCGGTTCAGCAGGAGACAGGAACTGACGTGGGAACTGCAAACCAGTCTGATCGGCGGTGAACTCGTCACACAGGGTCGCATCACCCCTGCCGTACGAGGATATACGGTCTTCGGCAAGCTGAAGGCCAGGCATATTTATGTTAAGGATTTATCCGGTTTTTTTCCTGACGCCGCACTCCCGAAATCTGCTTATGACACTTTCGAAACCTCACTCACGTTTGATGTGAATGCCAGCCGAAAATGGAATCTGTTTGGAGATGCGGGTCTTCATACCAGCGCCAGGAACGCGCCGGACATCATTTTACGCGGCAAGGTGGGCGGTACGGGATGGCAGCAGATGAACTGGCATGATGCCTTTTTACAGATTGGGCGAAACGCCATACTTTCAACTGCCGGAGAATGCGTCCGGGACAAGGGCTGCAATTTTGATATCGACGCCAGAAATGCAAAAATTCTGCCACTCCTGAAAGCGCTTGGCCTGAATCATCCGATCAAGGGAAGACTGGATGCGAAATTATTATTCTCATGGGAGAACGGGCAATGGTCCGCCAGCGGAAAGCTGCTACCGCACCATGTTACGTGGTCGGACATTTCCGTACCCGATGCGGCTATCTCCATACCGAATGTGCTTTACCACGCCCCCGAACATGTTGAATTTTCAGGCATTCATTTCCGAACCGTGGATACGGATGGCAGCATGGCGCTGAACGGACTCATCAAGTCGAGCGGGGAATGGCGCCTCGATGCGCACATCAGAGACATGACCCGTGCATGGGTTCCGTTTGCCAATATCCTCTTGAAATCACACGGCATGAAGCCCGAGATCAGGGGTCAGGGGGCGCTGAGCGCCCATGTTAAAATCTCCCGTGAGGCCGGACGCACCGGGGTTGATTTTTCCATCCATGCAGATCAGGCGCAACTGGGCTATGCCGGGATGTTTGAAAAGCCTGAAGGCATCCCCGCCAGTATGACCGCACATGCCGATATAGCGGGAAACAGGATCCGGCTTGCCATCCGGTACGCGGAACTGAGCGGCAGCCGCGCCGGGCCAGCGCAATGGGTATTCGATCAGGGAAATATCAACTCGGTATCGGCTGAAAACATTCAGGTGGATCTGAGTGGACTGAAACAGAAGGGCATCGTCTTCCCCACGGCCATGCAAAACTGGCACGGCGCGATTCGCGGCCGTTTCAGCCATGTTCGTCCCCATGCAGGATCCGCTACGGCGAAGTGGTTTGAACATTCCGATGCACAACTGGAACTGGCCGGATTCGGTGCCGGAAAAGAGCATTGGAGCGGCGCAATCCACATCCTGAACGGAGATCTCTCCACGCCGAACCTGCAATGGCGAAACGCTGCCGGACACGCCCGTTTGAGCGGCAGCATTGATCTTCCATCCTTGCGCGGCAATATGAATATTCAGGACGCCGCGTTATCATGGAAACAGGGTGACGCCCTCCCCGTCTGGATCGCCCGCGCCAAAATACACGGCCACTTGCGCAATGTTGATTTGGACTGGATGGGAAACACATGGAGTGGAGTGCATGGCGTATACCGTATCAGCGACCATCACATCACGCTCGGAAACCTGCGCGGTCATCTGGCGGGTGGCGGCGTTCAGAGCCCGAAGCTTTCCCTTATTCTCTCTCCCGAATCCGTTCATTTTTCAGGGCCTGTGCGTATGGCGATGATCCGGTTAAACAAGCTCCATGGGCTTTCCGAAATCCTTGGCGCCAATGTGGATGGCTATATGTATCTGAACGCCAACCTGGAGGGCGAACTTCCCTGGCATACGAAATCGGCATGGCAGGGCAACGGTGACATCGAGATTCAACATGGTCACTGGCAACCTGTTGACAAGAAACTGACGATTGTCGCCGGAGATTTGCATACTGAAACAGGGAAGAGGGTCTCCTTTTCACACTTCACCACACGCTTCCATGTAGATCGCAGGGCTTTGCAGCTCACACGCATGCAACTGAAAACCGGTACAAAGCAAATCACCGGCAATGCGTTTCTTCGTCCGGACGGAGAGATTGGAGGATATCTGAAAATCAGGGGTGAACGGGGCACGCAAAAAGTGGAACTGATTGGCAACTGGTCCGGGGCTACCGGATTGTTCAGGTCAAAATAATTGTAACCTTGCGAACCTGTTGCAAAGCGGCTAATCGGCCTTCAATGTCTTCAGAAATTCGATCACGTCCCTGCGACTCTGAGGGTTCTGCATTTCAGGCAGGCTCGGCATGGTGAGCCCATAGGGATTGGCTTTTCCAAGCGCCCTGGCTGCTTGATTCTTTTTAGCGAAGTCGGCAGGACTGGCAAGCCATTGATCCAGCCATTCGGGCGTGTGACGGGCCGTGACATCGCGCAAGCCGGGCGCACCCACCACGCTTACTTTATAGTCAGTGTGATGACAGTGGATGCAGATATTGTTGAATATTTTCCTGCCATGCTCAAGATGATCCGCTTCTCTTCCTTGCTTATGATCCACGGCCTGTTCACTTTTTCCCGTCACAACAGGCCTACCGGCCGCCCCTGCAAACGCAGGGTAAACCGTTCCCCAAAACACAAGCATGAACGATACGCCCAAATATTTTTTCATGCCCCCTGCCGACATCCTGAACATGGATGGACTTTAAGCCGTCAAAACAAAAGCCGCAAGCCAAAAATGGCCGGTTTGCCTCTTGCACGGGCTTGCACCATTATGCGCTGCCTGCGGCGCCCTTGCCCCTGGAGCAAAGTGATTATGCACATTTCCAACCTGACAGCCTTATCTCCCCTTGACGGACGTTATGCGGGGAAAACTACGGATCTTCGCCCGATTTTCAGCGAGTACGGGCTCATCCATGCACGTGTGACTGTAGAAATACGCTGGCTGCAAATGCTTGCCAACCACCAGGATATTCATGAAGTCCCCGCATTTTCAGATGCTGCCCAACACGCCCTTGAAGCCATCATTAATGATTTTGATGAAAAATCCGCCACCCGTGTCAAAAGTATCGAAATCAATACCAATCACGACGTCAAAGCGGTGGAATATTTCCTCGGGGAACAGATTTCCGGGCATTTGGAACTGGAAGCCGTATCCGGATTTCTGCATTTCGCCTGCACCTCCGAGGATATCAATAATCTCGCTTATGCGCTGATGCTCAGGCGCGCCCGTGACGAGGCGCTCATCCCCTGCGTGGACGAACTCATTGCCAGGATCACGAAAGGCGCGCACGACATGGCTGACGCGCCCATGCTGTCTCGCACGCATGGTCAGCCTGCAAGCCCAACGACCATGGGCAAGGAATGGGCCAACACCGCGTATCGTTTGCAGCGGCAACGGAAACAGATCATGGCCGTGCCCATGATGGGGAAAATTAACGGGGCCGTTGGCAATTACAATGCTCATCTGGCGAGTTACCCCGATGTAGACTGGCAGCATGTCGCGAAGGACTTTGTAGAGTCCCTCGGGTTGACATGGAATCCCTACACCACGCAGATTGAACCCCATGACTTTATTGCGGAGCTGGGCGATGCCTTCTGCCGCCTCAACAACGTGCTTGTGGATTTCTGCCATGATATCTGGGGATATGTTTCGATTGGCTATTTCCGTCAGATTGCCATTCCCGGAGAGGTGGGATCCTCCACCATGCCGCACAAGATTAACCCAATCGATTTTGAGAATGCCGAAGGTAACCTGGGATTGGCGAATGCTATTTTCACGCATTTGGCGGCCAAGCTTCCTGTTTCCCGCTGGCAACGCGACCTCTCCGATTCGACTGTTTTACGGAGCCTCGGCACAGCCTTCGGTCACTGCCTGCTCGCATGGAAATCCACCCAACGCGGCATGGGCAAGCTCGAACTCAATGAAAAAATATTACAAAAAGATCTCGATCATGAATGGGAAGTGCTGGGCGAAGCCGTTCAGACTGTCATGCGCCGTTATGGCCTGCCGGACCCCTACGAACAGATGAAGGAACTTACGCGCGGCAAGGGAATTGATAGCAAAAGCCTGCGCGCCTTTGTTCAAGGTCTGGGTATTCCGGACGATGCAAAACGGCGTTTAATGATCTTGACGCCCGCGACATATACAGGCAATGCAAGCGAACAGGCGCACGACCTGTCAATCACGTAAGCGAACAGGCAGCGCCAACCTCCTGGCCTGTTATGGACCAGATCCCGCTGGCACGGGTGAAGAACTGACGCTACGGCTGGTAAGCAAAGCCCGGCGCCTCGCCTTATTGTCCCGGCAAGGCGTCATGGCGCATCCGGCAAATTAACCTGCATTATATTCATGAATAATGCAGGTTAGAAGGTAACGACTCAGCACCCCCC
>CAYOUW010000086.1:0-4912 GCA_964407235.1 uncultured Zetaproteobacteria bacterium
GCCCCCGAATGTCAGGCTCTGAATGCCTCGACATTCCCGGGATGCCTCAGCATTTTGTTCACTTCATCAAGATGTAGTTCTTCCTCTACAACCAATCCTCTAGCGTACTCTTCCAGGAGCACCGAGTTTCCACCTTCCGAGATCTTCAGCAACTCTTGATAGGCTTCAAGCGCGGTCTTTTCATGCTCTAGGCTCTCTCGAAGAATATCCCCGATGTCATGTTTCTCCGTTTCAAGTAAAGACCCGATTTTTAATGACGGATGACCGCCTAAAAGCGTCACCAGCTCTCCAGCCTTATGAGCATGCATCAAACCCTCTTGAGCGTTGCCTTTCATCCAGTCAACGATGGGTATCCTGTTGTAACCATAGACCATCAGTGAGTAGTGCGTGTAGCGCACAACACCGGCCAGTTCAGTTTCCATTATCTTGTTCAGCACATCAATGGCTTTCCTTGTATCCGTATCATTCATCGTAAGAACCTCCATTTACTTTCCACTTGCAGCGTACTCTCATATATAAAAAGTATCAAGTTTCCGTGTGCATCCGGTCGCTTCGCCCACGGATCTTTCCGGCAACCCCGGCCAGGGACGAATGGCGCAACAACGTCTTCCGTTTCGTACCCGAGATCCACAAACCGGATTCCCTTCGCTCGACCGGCCTGATCGCTTCGGATCCAAATCCTGCAATCACAAATCCAGCAGCATACGGCCGGGATATTCCAACGTCTCTTTCACTGTCACCAGGAATCGCACCGCCTCGCGCCCGTCGATAATGCGATGATCGTAGGAAAGTGCCAAATACATCATCGGGCGGATTACAATCTGATCTGCTTCAACCACCGGACGCTTTTGAATCGCGTGCATGCTCAAAATGGCGCTCTGCGGCGGATTCAGAATGGGCGTCGACAGCAACGACCCGAACACGCCACCGTTGGTAATGGAAAAGGTACCGCCCCTGAGGTCACCCGGCAGCAAGCCGCCCTCGCGCGCTTTGGTTGCATAATCGGCAATGGCAGCCTCAATCCCGGCTATGCTCATCTGACCCGTATCTCGCAAAATCGGCACCACCAGACCCTTATCCGTCGATACGGCAATCCCGATGTTGTAATAATTACGGTAGATAATATCAGTATCCTCGATACAGGCATTAACAACCGGGAAGCGTTTCAACCCTTCAATACAAGCCTTCACGAAAAAGGACATAAATCCCAGGTTAACCCCGTGTTTCTCCTTGAATGCGTCGCGATACCTGGCGCGAAGATCCATCACCGGCTGCATATTCACTTCATTGAACGTGGTCAGAATGGCAGCTGTGTTTTGCGCCTCCTTCAAACGCGCGGCGATGGTCTTGCGCAAACGGCTCATGGGCACGCGTTCCTCCGCCCTGTTACCGGAAGCAGCCCCATGCGCCGCGCCGGACGCATCAGGAAGCGAAACGGGTTCGAGCGTCTTTACTGCTTTCACGGGTTTGGCCGGAGCCGGTTCCACTGATGCCGGTTGTGGAATTTTCTTCTCCGCCGCGGCATCTTTCGCCTGAGCCTTTTCCCTGGAGGACTTTCCTGTATCAGCTTGATCTTTCTTCCTGCGTTCCATCGGCGCCCGCTCTTCAATCAGACCAATCACTTCACCGGGCGCGACCGTATCTCCTTCCTGCCTGCGCACTTCTTTCAGCACCCCGTTGGTAAATGCGGTAACCTCCATGGTGATCTTGTCACTTTCGATCTCGGCCAGAACGTCATCCTCGGCAACCTCGTCACCCGGCTGTTTCTGCCAGGATACCAGCGTCGCCTCGGATTCAGATTCTCCCAAACTGGGAACCTTGATTTCAATATCCACTGTTGCCCCTCCGTTTATTCAATCATGCCTTCAATCGCTCCCGACAATGCGGCTTCTACCAGCGCCTGCTGACGCCGCACATGACGTTTGGCCGAACCGGACGCAGGCGCGGCGCCCGGCGCTCTCGCCAGATGTTTGAGATGCTGCCCGGTTTGCAGACATTGCTCCAGACGATAGTCAATCTGAAACCAGGCGCCCTGGTTCTCCGGCTCTTCCTGCACCCACACCACTTCGGTCGTAGCGGCAAAAGAAACCAGTTGCATCCTGAGTTCATCGTACGGGAAGGGATACAGCCGTTCAATACGCACGATGCCAACATCGACGATTTCCTGCTTACGCCGCGCCGCCAGCAAATCGTAATACACCTTGCCGGAACAAAGCAGCAGACGGCGTACGCGGGAAAGTTTAACCACTTTGTCCATCTCCGGTATCACGGGATGAAAATGGCCGCGTGTCAATGCTTCAAACGGGGAATACGAGAGTTTTTGCCGCAACATACTCTTGGGAGCCATCATAATCAGCGGTTTGCGGGTCTTGATCAGGGACTGCCTGCGCAATAAATGAAACAACTGCGCCGGCGTAGTCGGTGCGACTACCTGCATATTGTTCTCGGCGCATAATTGCAGATAACGCTCAAGCCGGGCCGAGGAGTGTTCCGCCCCCTGCCCCTCGAAACCATGCGGCAGCCACAATACCAACCCGCTCATACGTCTCCACTTGGATTCTCCCGCCGCGATAAACTGGTCAATCACCACCTGCGCATTGTTGGCGAAATCGCCATATTGCGCCTCCCAGATCACGAGAGCGCGCGGCTCGGACAATGAATACCCGTATTCAAAAGCCATCACGGCCTCTTCGGAAAGCATGCTGTCCACCACGACGAAATGGGCCATGTCGCCGTTCTCGGCCTGACGCAGGGGAACAAACTTTTTACCTGTCTCGTAGTCATAAACCACCGCATGACGATGAAAGAATGTGCCTCGGCCCGAATCCTGTCCGGAAATACGCACCCAGCCGCCTTCATCCAGCAGCGTGGCATAGGCCATGCTCTCGGCGCATCCCCAATCCACCGGCGCATTCCCGTCCATCATCCGCATGCGGGAATCAAAAATCTTTTTCACCTTCGGATGCAGGGTGAAGTCCCGCGGTACGGTATGGACTTTCTTCGCCAGCGCAGGCAGGCGATCCGCGTCCACCGCCGTCTCCGGTTCCGGCGAATCTTCCCGCATATATCCCTTCCAACGTCCCTGCAAACTGTTGGGGACGGCAGGCGGCGGCCTCTCCTTGCTGCGTCGCACCTGCTCCAGACGCGCGCGATAATCATGGATTTGATCGGTTACCTCCTGGTCGGAGAGTACGCCATCGGCCACCAGACGTTCACGGTAGCGTTGCAGGATATTGGGGTGTGTGGCAATTTTGCGATACATCACCGGCTGCGTAACCATCGGTTCATCGCCCTCGTTATGGCCGTGGCGACGGTAGCAAACCATATCAATCACAATGTCCGACTTGAATTGATAGCGGTAATCCAGTGCGATCCGGGCCACCAAAACCACGGCCTCGGGATCATCGCCATTCACATGTAGAATCGGCGCCTGCACCATTTTGGCGATATCCGTGCAATACAGCGTCGATCGGGCATCCAGCGGGTTGGTGGTAAACCCGATCTGATTGTTGACGACAATGTGAATCGTGCCACCCGTGCGGAAACCGTTCAGTTTGGACAGGTTCAGTGACTCGGCCACCACGCCCTGCCCTGAAAAAGCGGCATCGCCATGCACCAGGATGCTTATCACCTCCCGCCGCGACTGATCGTCGCGCCGACGCTGCCGGGCGCGCACGCTGCCCAGAACAACCGGCGTAATAATCTCCAGATGCGAAGGATTAAAAGCCAGTGACAAATGCAGCGTGCCGCCCGGCGTGGAGATGTCCGAGGAAAAGCCCAAATGGTATTTCACGTCGCCCAAACCTTCCTGATCTCCGCCGAAAAACGTACCCTCGAACTCGGCAAAGATTTCGGACAGGGATTTCCCCAGCAGATTGACCAGAACATTCAGCCGCCCCCGATGGGTCATGCCGAGAATGACTTCCTTGGCGCCCTTGCAACCCGCCTGTTGAACCAACATATTGAGCATGGGAATCAGACTTTCGCCGCCCTCCAGTGAAAAACGCTTCTGCCCGGCATAGCGCGTGTGCAAAAAGTGTTCGAACTCGGAGGCGTGCATGATCTTACGGAAAATCTGGAAGCGTATCTCACGATCAAAATCAGGGGTGGATCGAACCTTCTCCAACCGCTCCTGTAGCCAGAGTTTCTGCGCTGAGTCGGTAATGTACAGAAACTCGGGCCCAATACAGCCGCTATAGGTCTGCTCCAGAATATTAAGGATTTCACGCAATGGCAGCATGCGCGGCGCAACCAGGTCGCCGGTCGGGAATGGTGCATCCATATCGGATTCGGACAGTCCGTAGTACTTCGGATCCAGCTCAGGGCTGGGTTGCGAGGGATTTAATCGCAGCGGATCCAGATTGGCATGCAAATGCCCATGCACGCGATAACCATGAATCAGGTACAGCGCCCGGGACGGATATTCCACCTCACCCATTTCGGATTCGCCCGCAGCTTTTCGTTCGGACACGCGAGTCCGTGGCGCAGCCATAGCTTGCGCTTGCCGGAGCCGGGCTTCGACCTGCCGCCTTGAAGGCGAGGGCGTTTTTTCCCGCATATCGCGAAAGCGCTCGGCCCAATCCTTTGACACTGAATCCGGATCGTTCAGATAATCCTCGTACAGCGATTCCACCCAGGCAGCGTTGACGCCACCCAGATCTGCTTGCTGTTCAAACCAACCACGCCCGGAAGGAAAGGGAAGGGTCTGGCCTTTCTTGATCGTTACCTGATTGTCCATGCTTACACGCCTTTTAACCTGATTGTCTAACCTGATTGTCTAACCTGATGGTCCGCGCTGATAGCGATTTATAGTCCAACGCCCGTCAAAAGGCGAACAAAAATTCGCCCGTCAACCATGATGACTTCGCAAGAAGTCATCAAAGCGCCCATGAATGGGCGCGCAAATCAAGGG
>CAYOUW010000086.1:5012-7774 GCA_964407235.1 uncultured Zetaproteobacteria bacterium
GATGACTTCGCAAGAAGTCATCAAAGCGCCCATGAATGGGCGCGCAAATCAAGGGGTGCTGAGTAGTTACAGGTAAGGAAAGTGAAAACCATGCTTTTCGCTTTCCGTGGAGTAACCAGGCCATGGGCGGCCTTTTTGCGACTTGATCAGCCATAACGCAGACGATACCACAACAGCCCCAGATACTCGTGCAGCGCACCGCATGATTCGGCCAATACATTCCAGTGAGGGAAATAGGCACGCACGTCATACGCCGATCGTTGGGTCAAATAATCGGTGGGCGCGGCAATCACATCCAGTCCCTGTTCCCTGAAGCACCAAACCGAGCGCGGCATATGCCAGGCGCTGGTAATTAACACAATACGGCGAATCTCCTGCCTGGCCAATATTTTTTTGATATAAACCGCGTTCTGCCATGTGTTGCTGGCGGCCACTTCGGCATGCGCCTTGCTCTCCGGTACGCCGAAATAAATCAACCAGCGGCGCATGATCGCGCCTTCTGCTTCTGTTTCATGCGTAAGCGCCTTGCCGCCTGTGGCATACACAGGCAGCCCTGTTGCGCGTTCAATTTTTGCGGCATAGAGCGTGCGCATCATGGCATAACGCCCCAATTCATCGTGTCCGCCATATTCCGGCGCCATTTCATAGATGCCGCCCC
The DNA here is from genome assembly GCA_964407235.1 of uncultured Zetaproteobacteria bacterium. GTDB lineage: Bacteria > Pseudomonadota > Zetaproteobacteria > Mariprofundales > Mariprofundaceae > JAUZQZ01. The sequence goes on from CAYOUW010000086.1 coordinate 5,671, forward strand.
CCAGCAATACAATGGCCATCGGTCCCGCCGGAAGATCAGCCACCGTCAGTACCGGATATTGAAACTCCAGCGGGCGGGTCAGCGCATCACGTATCGGTTCAGTGGACAGCAGCCAGAACAACGCCATGGCAAGACCAACCAGCCCCCGCCCCCACCCTTTGCGCCAGAAGACAAGGCCGACAACGCCCAGAAGAATCAATCCGCCGGGAGGCAGCAGCAATTGCGCCGCTACTTTGGAAATCAGCAGACTCATCCGTCCGGCTCGCCTTCGGGATCTTCCTGTGCCATGCATTCCTTGCGGCCATTGCGAATACGCATGGCAACTATCCACGCTTCAAGCAGCACCCACAACGCCAGCGTAAGAATAACGCCGCCCACGACAGCGACCGTCCATTGATCCTTGCCAATGGCCTTGACCATGTCCATGACCATGGCGGAAACCGTCGCCCCCAATACCAGCAGCATGGGCAACAGGGTATAGAGAACAGGTTTACGCTTGCGATACAGATAAATAGTTGCCGTCAACAGCGTCAGGCCAGCGAGTATCTGATTGGTGGTGCCGAACAGCGTCCATAAAAACAATCCGGCAGGCTTGCCGTTCATCCTGAAGAAGGCGAAAAAACCGATAGCGGCAACAGCCAGTAGCGTCGCTACATAACGGTTGGTCAGCGCCTTGAGTCCGATGGTATGACCTATTTCCTCGACATTGAAGCGCAGCAGGCGGGTGCCCGTATCCACCGATGTCATGGCAAAGGCGACCACGACCACGCTGATAAACGCCTCCGCCATGTTCAGGGGAATACCCAGTTGATGGACAAACTTCCCGGTACCCTGAATGAACACTCCCAGCTTCTGATACAGTCCGGCTGCCTGATGCCATGAACCGTAAAAGTTCATCCATTGCTCCCGGCTGGTAAACGCGCCCGCCGTGGTCGCCAGTACGGCCAGCATGGCCAGCAATGATTCACCCACCATGCCGGCATAACCGACAAAGGGAGCATCCGTTTCCTTATCCAGTTGCTTGGCGGTCGTACCCGACGCCACCATGCCGTGAAAGCCGGACACCGCGCCGCAGGCAATGACGATAAACAGGAATGGAAACATGGATGGCGCGCCCTCGGGATGCATGTTCACGGCAGGCGCCACCCACGAAGGCGACATAATGAAAAAACCGCCCAGCATACAGAACATGGCCAGATACAGTAATAATGAGTTGAGAAAATCGCGTGGCTGTAACAACAGCCACACCGGAAGAACGCTGGCGGCAAAGGCATAGGCGAGCAGCGTCCAGCTCCAGGTGGAAGCTGAAACACCCGTTACCGGAAAATATAATCCCGTCCATGTCGTCCCCAGCATCAACACGAAACCCACGCCGATCAGTGGCCACAGCGGCATATTGCGACGATGGATAAGATACCCGATGACCATGGCAATAAGTATCAGCGCATACGTCGGGAACACGGCTTCCGGATGCGCCGTAGCCGGGACATGCGCCGGGTCAGGGACGGCGAACAGCCCGGAAATGACCAGCACGAATACACCCATGGCCAGCGCTACCAAAAAGAAAATAACCAGCAGGAACAACAGGCGCGTGCGCGGACTAATCACATCATGCGAAATCGTACCCATGCTCCGGCCCCTGTGACGAATGGATAGCACCAGCGCCGAGAAATCATGCACCGCGCCTACCAGCAGCGTACCGAACACGACCCAGCACAAGGCAGGCAGCCATCCCCATATCACGGCGATGGCCGGTCCCAGCATGGGTGCGAGGCCGGCGATGGAGGCATAATGGTGGCCGAACAGCACATACTTGTTGGAGGGAAGATAATCGACATCATCCCGAAATGCGTGCGCGGGCGTCACTGCATCGTCTTGTAAATCAAATACGCGTTTGGCCAGGATCCCTTTCGCGTAAACGCGGTAGAAAACCACATACAAACCCAGCACCAGAATCGTCATAACCACAGGTGACATCATTTCCCTCCGTGCATGAATTTAGCTGGTATCTCATCGAACTTCCGGCTAAGGGCCTGTAAATAAATAATATGGAGCCTCTTGCAAAACTCATGAGCGGCGATCGGCTTCCCCACTTTGGCCCATT
>CAYOUW010000087.1:0-7769 GCA_964407235.1 uncultured Zetaproteobacteria bacterium
TGGATGGCCTGCCTGTAAGCAGCTTCCAGACATTGCTAAAATTGCTGTCGAGCCTGTGTCGCAATACCATTGCGTTCAAGATGCCCGGCTCCGACAGCTTTTATCGAAATACTGAGCCCACTGCGCTACAGGCAAAGGCGTTTGAGCTATTGGAGGTGAAAATATAATGTGTTCCCAGTAAATGCATCTGTGATTCTTGAAAAAAGATATTAGAATCATCGGGTTATATGTATTTTATGGAAATAAGTTCGGGTTAGATGAGGCGGCAACTGTGAATAGTAATATTGATCGCGAGGCCTTTCTTGTGAGAATTGCAGCAGATGGTACGGGTGCCCGCTATCTGGAACTGGCCTACCGCTCAATTTTTGGGAGCCAGATTGCCGCATTGGATGCGTTGCAATCCCTCGGAGGCACAGGCGACATACAATTGCTGCAAGAGCAATATCAAAAGGCTGTCACAGAGAATCCCAACTTCTATCAATCTTTCAGTTTTGATCAATGGCTTACCTATTTAACCGCATGGGGCTTAGTTGAAGTGAATGGTTCAGAGGTTCGGCTGACACCCGCTGGCAGTGCTTTTATTCCCCACATCGCCAGTTTAGGGTATTCACAAAGGCCTCCTGGATGAGTCGTTTTACCACCGTGTTAACCCTGGGTTGCATAAATTCTTTGCATATGTGCTATATTTCGCTTTATGCGGGGTGGGAAGTCTTAATGTGCGGCTCATGTCTTGCCGATAAGGTGGCTATATGAGATTCCGGTTTAATGAGGTCAAGGCTCTGAATGCAATCCTCTGGATGACAAACAATCACCCGGAAGGCATAGATTTGCATACGATAGCCAAGACATTCTATTTCGCAGACAAAAAATCACTCGATGCGCTGGGCAAGCCAATTTTTGGCGATCACTACATTGCCATGAAAGATGGCCCGGTTCCATCCAGAACCTATGATATGCTTAAACATGTCCGGGGAGATGGATCATATTCAGGTGGTTTGTCGGATGAGCTGAAGTCCTTCTTTGATGTCGTGGATACCTATAAGGTATTCCCGAAAGAACCGGCTGATATGGGTTGTTTTTCAAAGATGGAAATGGAATTTCTTGAGGAATCGTTCCGGGAAGCCTCTGCTTTGAGCTATGGCAAACGGAGAGACAAGAGCCACGACCATGCATATAAGCAGGCTGACAGAAACGGCAGGATTTTGTTTGAAGATATGATTCCGGATAAGAGTAAAAAAGCTGTTTTATCGCATTATAAAGAACTATCCGAGTTGCGGCATCTGAAGGTGTGATAGATTTACCGCGAGAATTTGTCGAATCATGTTTACATGACGATATAACTCCGGGTACTATCTTCAGGGCTTTTATCAGCACCACATTCCCACCCAAAAGTAAATATTTCGTATTGGTTGCGCGCGATCCCTTGTGCTGTTTTTTTATCAATTCCGAGATCAACGCATTCAAAGTCGACCGACCTTATTTGCGAAAACAGCAGATTAATCTCCATAAAGAGAGATTATGCATTTCTTGATTATGATTCATGGTTAGACTGTACAAGTATCATGGATGAATTTGTCGATTACGATGAGCTTGTGAGCCATTTCTCGGCAGGCCATGCGAGATCGGCTATCGTTGGCGAATTAACCAAAGCTGATAAGAAAAAAGTTTATGATATTGTGAGCAGTAGCCCTACATTGGCATTGAGTCATATAGCAGCGATCAAGCAAGAGATAAGACCATGAAGGATACGTTTCATTCTGGGGGATTTAATGAAACAGAGTTAAGGGCTCAGATTCAGGCCGAGGGCCTTGACTTGAAAGTTCATGGCATACCGGGATGGTATTTCTAATGATTCAATATACGCGAGGCAACTTACTTGAAGCAGATGTTGAAGTGCTGGTTAGTACTGTAAATACCGTTGGTGTAATGGGGAAGGGTATTGCGCTCATGTTCAAGAATCGATTCCCTGCCAATATGAAATTGTACGCTGCCGCCTGCAAAGCAAAACAGGTGCAAACAGGTAAAATGTTTGTTACTGAAACAGGTGAACTCACAGGATCGCGCTGGATTATTAATTTCCCTACAAAGCAGCACTGGCGCGCAAAATCGAAAATGGAGTGGATTGTGGATGGTCTGTCTGATTTGCGCCGTTTCCTGTTGGATAGCAAAATAACATCAGTCGCAATTCCCCCTCTGGGTGCAGGCAACGGCGGCTTAAACTGGCCTGAAGTCCGTGAGAAAATCGAAGCTGCACTTGGAGATATTAAAGGGGTCGAGGTGTTGGTGTTTGAACCGACTCGCCAGTACCAGAATGTCGCCAAACGTTCAGGCGTTCTTAAGCTTACTCCGGCTCGCGCATTGATCGCAGAGCTGGTGCGGCGCTATTGGGTGCTCGGTATGGAGTGCAGTCTGCTTGAGATACAAAAACTGGCCTGGTTTCTGGAAAGGGCTATTAAGCAAACGGCATCTGATAACCCACTGAAGCTGGATTTCAAGGCAAACCAGTATGGCCCCTATGCCGACAAGCTTCGACATCTTCTGGAAGCATTGGATGGCAGCTATTTGCGTTGTGAAAAACGCATTGCCGATGCCGGCCCTCTGGATGTCATTTGGTTCGACGACACAAAAAAAGAAAGTTTGCAGCTATATCTTGGTAGCAAAGACACAAAACCTTATTTGAATGCACTGGAATACACGGTAAAACTGATTGACGGTTTTGAATCACCATTCGGCATGGAGTTGCTCGCCACGACTGACTGGTTAATCACCAGGGAACATTGCGAAGCAAACACTGAAGGTTTGATTGAGGGTATGAAACATTGGCCGGGCGGAGCACACGTTGTAAAACGGAAAACCCGGCTGTTTGATTCTCGCTCCATTTCAATCGCGATTGAACGACTCAATCAAGTAAATATCCCCCGGCAGAGCCGGGGGCTTTAATCATGTGAACCGCTCGAAGCGGTATAAAACCGGAATGGGGTCTGGCTTGACATATGGGTGCTATTAGATGCGTTGCAGTCTGTGGGTGGCGTTGGCAAGATGCAGTTGATGCATGGGCAGTATGAAAAAGCTGTTTCAGAGAATCTCGTTTTTTTCCAGACAGGCAATCGACAGCCCCAACCTGTCGCGAGGGATCCAGTAAGAAGGAAAAGTATGAGGTAAAACGTATTCACGCTGTGCAATCATCACCGTGGTCGGCAGGCTTCTGGAGAAGATTCTTCAGGAGTCCCATCATCTCCTCATGCTGTGCTACCAGGTGGTGACAAGAAAGGGAGAAAATATATGACAGACTGGAAATGGAACGGTTCACGGTGGTGGAAGTGTGATTTCCATGCCCATACCCCGGCTTCGGATGATTACGGCAAGGGTTCAGACCAGGTTGCGCTGCAACAGCGCACCCCAAAAGAGTGGCTGCTCGACTACATGCAAGCGGACATTGATTGCGTTGCAATCACGGATCATAACTCCGGCGCGTGGGTTGATCATGTTAAGACAGCGCTCAGCGAACTCGAATCTGAAATGCCCGAGAATTACAGGCCGATCCATGTGTTCCCCGGGGTGGAAATCTCGGTCAACGGAGGCGTGCATCTCCTGGCGATCCTGGGCTGCGAGAAAACGACTTCGGACATCAACTCATTACTCGGAGCCGCAGGATTCTCTGGAACAAAAGGTTCAAGCGATACTGTCACAAACAAATCGTTTATCGAGGTTGTTGATGCCATTGTTTCGGCAGGAGGAATCGCGATTCCCGCCCATGTGGATAAAAGCAACGGGCTTTTTCAACTAACGGGAACGACATTGCAGCAGGCGCTGGGCTGCGAAGATATCTATGCCATGGAGCTGATGGACACGGGCTTTGAAAAGCCACAGGCATTCGTGAAAAAGAAGCTGTCCTGGGCCGAAATTCTTGGGGCGGATGCCCATCATCCTTACGGTAACGCAGGACATCGATATCCCGGCAGCTACTTTACCTGGGTCAAAATGGGTTCACCGGGTATTGATGGGTTGCGCCTTGCTCTGCTCGACGGCACCCTCTCGATTAGCAGATCCGATCAGAGAGGCGAAGACCCGAATGAGCATGCGCCACTGGTATTGGAATCCATAGAGATTTCACAAGCACGCTATTTAGGCCGCTCTAATCCCTTCGTTATTAGGTTCAACCCCTGGCTCAATTCTATCATCGGAGGCAGGGGCACAGGAAAATCGACCATAGTCGAGTTTCTACGCATTGCCCTGCGACGGGAGAACGAGCTGCCGGATGATTTGAAAGCGGAGTTTCAAAAGTACGGGCGGGTTTACCCGGTTCGAGAAGACGGCGGTCTGCTCACAAACGCTACCTCAATCAAGGCGACTTACCGCAAGAACGGTTCCCTGTTTCGTGTCCAGTGGAATCCCGCTGGTGACCTTGAACCCATTCAACAAAAGGTCGATGGAGTCTGGCACCGCGCAGAAGGCGATATTCGGCAACGGTTTCCTGTTCGAATTTACAGTCAGAAGCAGGTGTTCCAGCTTGCTAAAACACCGCTGGCATTGCTACAGGTTGTCGATGAGGCTCCAGAGGTCAATCACCACTCATGGGTCGAAAAATGGAAGGAGGAAGAGGCTCGATTCCTTTCACTGCGTGCCAAGGCCAGGGAAATAGAGGCCGGTCTTACCGAGGAGGCTCGTCTTAAGGGAGAACTTGACGACGTGAAACGGAAGCTGGCCATCTTCGAGCAGGCAGGACATGCCGATGTCCTGAAAACCTTCCAAAAGCGAAAACGCCAGCAACGAGAGATCGAAGTATGGGAAGAAGCCTGGACGGGTTCGGGCGAGATGTTACGTCAAGTCGCTACGGAAATCGTTCCGGACCTTCTCAACGAAACATTGTTCGATCCAAAGTTAGTGGAAGACACTCAATTGCGAGATCATGCTGCCAGGGTGCCCGATCGCCTGGATGAAATCCGTAAAGCGGTTGACACTCTTGCTTTGCAAGCGGATGAAGTGTTGGCTGAATGGAGGAACAACAAGGATGAGTCGGCCTGGAAAAAAAGCGTTGAGGCTTCTGCACAAGCATATCAGGAGCTACGAGACAATCTGGCTCAGGAAGGGGCTGGTGATCCTGCGAATTATGGAGAATTCGTGCAGCGCCGACAGGCCATTGAGCAGCGCTTGAAGAAATTGAACGAGCGAAAAGAACAGGTCGAAAATCTAAAAAAACAGGCAGACGCACACTTGCAACGATTGGTAACAATCCGACGGGAGATGACAGAATCTCGTCGAAAATTTCTCAATGATATTCTAAGTGAGAATCATTATGTCCGAATACAGGTTGTTCCTTATGGTGCCCGTGAGACAGCTGAAGACGAGTTTCGTCGGTTGCTGCAAAGAGAAGACGGAGGTTTTGAGAAAGACATTGGATCACCGGAGAGTGAGGGACTGCTCGGTGACATTTATAGAAACAGTAGCGCCGCAGTGGACATCGAACAGAATCTTGCGACTATAAAAGACAGGGTCAGGAAGATTGCATCCAACCAACACGCTACGGGAACGGTGGCTGACCGGCGTTTCGCGACGCACATAAGCAAACTCCAACCCGAGGTTATTGATCGCATCGACCTGTGGTTTCCAGAGGACTCTCTCAATGTCCAATACAGTCCTACGGGTGATGGTCAACATCTCCGGTCTATTCAGGAGGGCTCACCAGGGCAGAAGACTGCTGCGCTGCTGGCATTTCTACTTTCCTACGGTGAGGAGCCGCTTATTCTTGACCAACCGGAGGACGATCTGGATAACCACTTGATCTATGACTTGATTGTGGCCCAGTTGCGGGAGGTCAAGCTGCATCGACAGGTCATCGTGATCACACACAATGCGAATATAGTCGTCAACGGCGATGCGGAGTTGGTGCTTGCTCTCGCCGCCCGTGGAGGAGAAACACAGATGGAGAGTGAGGGTAGTCTTCAGGAGAGAGGGGTTCGACAAACGATTTGCACGATTATGGAGGGTGGAAGCAAGGCCTTCGAGCAACGCTATCGGCGCATTGCATTGGAGGGTCGCCATGTTTGACAGTACGGAAGAATTATTGCAGAAAATACGTCTTGGAGAAGATACGCCCCTGGAGCTTAAAACTGTCCGCTTCAGGGGTAAGAAAATTGACGGCCCATCGCGTGAGGGCCTTTCCGATGAGATAGCAGCTATTGCGAATACCTTTGATGGCGTTCTTCTGCTTGGTGTTGATGACAAGACCAGAGAGATTGTCGGGATACCTGTTGATCGGTTAGATGCGGTTGAGCGGTATGTTTTCGAAATTTGTGAGCAAAGCATCAAGCCTCCTGTCACATTTCGGGTTTTTCGCATAGAGCTTCCTGACAATACGGGAACGTTACAGCCCATTCTTAAAGTGGAGATCCCGCGTAGTCTGTTCGTGCATGAAAGCATGGGGGGATACTTCTATCGCCAGGGAAGTTCAAAAAGGAAAATGCCACCTGACTATCTTGCCCGTTTGTTTCAACAACGTAGTCAGGCTCGATTGATCCGATTCGAAGAACAGCCGGTTCCTCAATCGAATATGGACGACTTGTCCAAGGAACTGTGGGGAAAATATACCGCCCGATATGAGGAGCCTTCGGAGCTTGTCCTGCTGAAGCGAAATCTGTTATCAAAAGAGGAAAGTGGAGATGTCCGCGCCTCGGTGGCTGGCGTATTGTTTTGCTGTGAGCACCCGGAGCGTTTTCTACCCAATGCTTTTATTGAAGCCGTGCGCTATCGGGGGATAAGGCAGGACTCCAATTACCAGACTGATGCACAAAAGATTTGCGGACCGCTGGATCAGCAGATCAAACAGGTCATGGCCTTCCTGAAGAGGAACCAAACCATTATGGCAACAAAGGAACCGCATCGGATTGAAAAACCTCAGTTTAGCGAACGGGCTGTTTTTGAAGCAGTCGTAAATGCCATGGCCCATCGGGATTACTCTATCTTTGGATCAAAGGTTCGTTTTTTCATGTTTGATGATCGACTGGAAATTTACTCACCGGGCGCTCTGCCTAATACTGTGACTATTGACAGTATCGCCCTACGTCAGGCAACCCGGAATGAACTGATCACAAGCCTGCTTGCTGAAACACCGGTAGCGGAAACGATTGGTGATATAGGACGAGGTTTCTACATGGAAAAGCGGGGCGATGGCGTTCCAATTATTCTAAATGAGAGTGAACAACTCTGCGGAAAGAAACCAATTTATCGCCTCATTGATGATTCCGAACTTTTACTTACCATTTATTCTGCAAGGATGGAACAAGTGGATGAGAATTGATGAACTCCGGAATATTGATGCACAAATCCGTTTTCTATCTATCGAGCCGTTACTGGAAAATATAGGTGATATTGATTTGACTGCTATTCACTGGGCTATTGTAGGTGGAGAATCCGGGCCGAAAGTGAAGTGGATCCCATTGCAAGGACAGCTTTCCGGGTGATTTAAGATGTGTTCCTCCTGTTGTTTTTTATCGCAATTCTGCCCTGAAACATGCTGATCCTTGTATCTTCGCATCACCCTTACACAGTAGGGGAAGATGCGCGGAGCCGGGGGCCGACAGGTTTCCTGAACAGGTCTTTGGTGAGCGTTGAACACTAAGCCACCTTGGCCAGTTGTTGCTCACCGTAATACACCTCTGCAGGTGTCTGATCATCCAGCGACTGATGCCGTCGTTCAAAATTATAGAACTCAAAGTAGTACCGCAGTGCGTCGATCAGCTCACGCACCGAGCCATACTCTTTGGTATAAA
>CAYOUW010000088.1:0-7747 GCA_964407235.1 uncultured Zetaproteobacteria bacterium
AAGCCTTGGATTTGTGCGCCCATTCATGGGCGCGATGAATAAGTTTGTTGAAAAGGCGTGCGTTCGGTGGTATAAATCGCCACCTTTCGCGGAGGGTGGCATCCGGCAGGTTTATTTCCACATGATATTTCCACAGGATGGTATGGAGCGCAGGATGGACGAAAGACGATTGATCCGCAAACCCTGTTAATGAATGCCGGTATCCGTGGCGTGTTGCGCTGGCAGGCAGTTGCGGGCCTGGCGGGAAGCGTGATCATCGCCGTGTGGGCTGGCGCGGTGCTGATGTTGAGTCTCACATACGGCGTCGTACTGACGATGCTCAACAGTTTTTTTCTGGCCGCACGCTGTCGGCGCGCCGGTGAGACGGATAAGGAAGACGGGCAACGGCTGTTATATACGGGTGCGATGTTGCGATTTCTGGGCGTACTGGCGGGCCTGTTGCTGGCTTACGCTCTGGGCTTGCATCTCCTGGGAGTGGCTGGCGGCATGCTTTTGGCGCAGCTTGCGCTATTGGCCTATGCGGCGAGCCATTCAGGTTATATTGATACAAGTGCCGGACCAAAAAGTATACACGAAGGGGAATAAAGCTTGGCGCAAGAGGAACACGGCGGGATTGCAAGTCACCTGCATTATTGGACCTACAAGTTCGATAATTCCAATCCGTTCATGCAGATTCATTTGGACACCATGTTGACCACCATTCTGGTGGCGACAGGCATGTTCATCTTTGCCAAGTGGCTGGGAGGCCATCTGACGGACGGTGCGCCCAAAGGAGCTCAAAACTTCATGGAGTCCGTCGTGGGTTTCGTGGACGACACAGTGAAGGATAATTTTCCGGTGCATAACCCTTATATTGCACCCCTGGCGCTGACTATTTTCATCTTTGTCTTTTTGTGTAATACGCTCGATCTTCTTCCTGCGTTTCTGTCCGGGAACATTGCATCCCTGTTTGGAATTGAACATTACCGCCAAGTGCCGACCAACGATCTCAACCTGCCGGTTGCGATGGCATTATGCGTATTTTTTATGACCCTGTACTACGAATTCAAGCTCAAACCGCTGCATTTTTGCAAGGAACTGCTGCTTGAGCCCTTTGCCAGTCTGTTGCTTGGCGCCAAAAACCCGATCGTTAAACTGCTTGGCGTGCTGCTGATCCCTCTGAACCTGACGCTGAAGCTGGTCGAGGAGTTGGCCAAACCGCTGAGCCTGTCCTTCCGGCTGTTCGGCAATATGTTTGCCGGCGAGGTGATTTTTTTGCTGATTTCATTTCTGCTGCTTAGCGGCGGGCCCGTGGGTATGGTGGCGGGCTTCTTCGTGGGTCTGGGCTGGTCTGCATTCCATATGTTTATCGGACTGTTGCAGGCATTTATTTTCATGATTCTTACCGTGGTGTACTTGTCCATTGCGCACCAGCCGGTTGAGCATTAAATTTAAAATGACGTAAGGAAAAAGGAGAAATAATATGGATGCAACAACAATCATTACCGCTGCGACCGCGATTTCGGTGGGTGTGATTCTGGCGGCCGCGGGGCTGGGTTCGGCGATCGGCTGGGGTTTGATCACGTCCAAGACGCTGGAAGGCATTGCCCGTCAGCCCGAGATGCGTCCGCAACTGATGTTCAACATGTTCATCTTTGCCGGTTTGATGGAGTCCTTCCCGTTCATCATCATGGCATTTGCGCTGTGGTTTCTGTTTGCCAACCCGTTCCTGGGTTAAGACGCATAAGCGAATCACGCACGCATAGCGAGGTGAAGGTATGAGCATAGACCTGACATTTATCGGACAGATCGTTGTCTTCCTGGTGTTTCTGGGATTGATGAAGAAATATCTGTATGGGCCTCTCAGTCATTTGATGGAGCAACGCTCCGTGAAGATTGCGGAAGGTTTGGCTGCGGCCGATGCCGGCAAAGAGGCTAAAGCCAGGGCGGAGACTCAAATCGCCGAACAGATGAAAGAGGCGAGAGGCAAGGCGCAGGAGATCCTGACTACCGCTGAGAAGCGGGCGGCTGAGATTGAAGAAGAGATGACCGCCAGGGCGCGTAGCGACGGGCAGCAGATCGTGGATGCGGCGCGTGAGGAAGTGGGCGCGGAGATCAACAAGGCGCGTCAGGCGTTACGCAAGGAAGTGGCTGATCTCGCGATGCTGGCGGCGGAACGCGTGCTGGGTGTGGAGCTGGATGGCAAGCGCCACGCCAAACTGATTGATACTGTGATTAGCAAGGAAATTGGCCACGCATGAGCACGCGCCCCGTTTCCCGCCGTTATGCGCGCGCCCTGTTTGAACTGGAACAGGAAGGGGCAAAGCTGCGCGAGCCTCTGGCCGCGGCGGCCCGCGTGGCTGCGGCGCCCGAGGTGGCGGCGCTGTTGGGAAAGTCAGGCGTTCCCGCCAACCTCAAGGCTGCCGTCATCACCAGGTCCGCGCACAACCAATCAAAGGAAATCGGGCGCCTGGTTGCGCTGCTTTGCGAGAGAGACAAGGCGGAGCTGCTCCCGGATATTTCCGAGATGGTTGAAAGCATGATCCGCCAGGCCGCAAGTGAGATTGAAGCCGAAGTGGTGAGTGCGGTGAAGCTTGATGCGGCATCGCAAAACAGGATTGCCAGATCATTGGGCAAGACGTTGGGCCGCAAGGTGAATCTGAGCGTTCGCTGCGATCCCGGCATCCTCGGCGGACTGGTGATTCGGATTGGCGACAGGCAGTTGGATTATTCCTTGCGTACGCGTTTACGAGGATTAAAACGGGCGATGGTCTCCTGATTGGACGTTCGTATAAAAAATTATGATTGATATGGAAATTTGAGGTAAGATAAATATGAAACTTGATACCGCGGAAATCAGCTCCATCATTAAGCAACAGATCAAAGGCTTTGATGCGGGTGCTGCCGATGTCAACGTGGGCACCCTCATCAGCGTGGGTGACGGCGTAACCATTGTACACGGGCTTTCGGCCGCCATGGCCGGTGAAATGCTGGAATTTCCCGAAGGGACGATGGGCATGGTGCTTAATCTGGAGGAGGATAGCGTCGGCGCTGTCATCTTCGGCGAGTACACGCACCTCAAGGAAGGCGATCAGGTCAAGTGTACGGGTAAAATCTTCTCCGTGCCGGTCGGTTCGGAATTGAAAGGCCGCGTCGTCAATGCACTGGGACAACCCATTGATGGCAAAGGGCCAATCAAGGCGGATCGGGAAGATCCGGTAGAAAAAATTGCACCGGGCGTGATCGAGCGCCAGTCCGTGGATCAGCCGTTACAGACGGGCATCAAGTCTATTGATGCGATGATCCCTGTTGGCCGCGGTCAGCGTGAGCTGATCATCGGCGACCGTCAGACAGGAAAGACCGCGATTGCGATTGACACCATCATCAACCAAAGGGAGACCGGCGTCACCTGCATCTATGTAGCAGTGGGACAGAAGGCCTCAACCGTGGCTACGGTTGTGCGCACGCTTAAGGAACATGGGGCCATGGATCACACCATCGTCGTAGCGGCCAGCGCTTCGGAATCAGCGGCGTTACAGTACCTGGCGCCGTATACCGGCTGTACGATGGGCGAGTATTTTCGTGATCGTGGCGAGGATGCTTTGATCGTTTATGATGATCTGACCAAGCAGGCATGGGCCTATCGCCAGGTGTCGCTGATTTTGCGCCGCCCTCCGGGGCGTGAAGCCTATCCCGGCGACGTCTTCTATCTCCATTCCCGTTTGCTGGAGCGAGCCTCCCGTGTGAGTGAGAAATATGTTGAGGAATTCACCCAGGGTAAGGTCAAGGGTAAGACCGGTTCACTGACGGCTTTGCCCATCATCGAGACGCAGGAAGGCGATGTGTCCGCATTTGTGCCAACTAACGTCATTTCCATTACCGATGGCCAAATATTTCTGGAGACCGGCCTGTTCAATGCCGGTCAGCGTCCGGCTGTAAATGCCGGTCTTTCGGTATCGCGCGTGGGTGGTGCGGCCCAGACCAAGGCCATGAAGAAAGTCGGAGGCGGCCTGCGTTTAGACCTGGCTCAATATCGCGAACTGGCTGCTTTCGCACAGTTTTCTTCCGATCTGGACGCAGCTACGCGCAAGCAGATTGAACGCGGCAAGCGTGGTACCGAGATTTTGAAGCAGGGCGAAAATGAGCCGCAGAGCGTCGCGCAAATGACCGCCAGCCTGTATGCGCTGAACAATGGCGATCTGGATGATGTCGAAGATAAAAAAGTGCGTGATTTCGAGAAAGCATACCAGGCCTACCTCAAGTCGGATGCCGCGGAACTGATGGCTAACCTGGACGCAAATCCGGCGCTGACGGATGACGTGGTGGAAGGATTAAACAAGGCCATGGCCGGATTCAAGGCCAGTGGCACTTATTAGTCCGCTTTTGTGGGGTGTTTTTTATGAAATTAGACGCTAGTACGGCTTAGGAGAGCAACAGGTGGCTTCAGCCAAGGAAATACGCGGCCAGATCAAGGCCATTCAGAATACCGCCAAGATTACCAAGGCGATGGAGATGGTGGCTGCCAGCAAGATGCGCAAGGCGCAGGAGCGAGTGCTGGATGCGCGCGCCTATGCTGAAGGTATTGCGCGCGTGGTGGCAAATCTGATGCAGGCGCACCCTGAGTATAAGCATCCTTTCTTTACGGGTAGAGAAGAGATTAAACGCATCGCCATCATTCTGGTTTCCACCGATAAAGGCTTGTGCGGCGGTTTGAATACCAATGCCCTGCGGTTGGCGCTGCAAACCATGAAGAATCAGAAGGCCGAAGTGGAAATCATCAATATCGGCCGCAGGGGAGGCGCCTTCATGCGCCGTATTGGCGTGAATGTCGGTGGCAGCGTGGAAGATATATCCGATTCTCCCGAATTGACCGATATTCTTGGCGCGGCCGACCTGGCCATTGAGCAATACGTGGATGGCCATTTTGATGAAGTGCACCTGCTGTACAGCGAGTTCGTTAATACCATGACGCAAACCCCAAGGGTTACGCAGTTATTGCCCTGCCCGCCAGCGGGTGAACCGTCTCACCCGGGATATTGGGACTATCTGTACGAGCCGGACAGCCAGGTCGTACTGGATGGTTTGCTCAAACGCGCGTTTGAGTCGCTGGTGTATCATGGCGTGCTGGAAAACAAGGCATGCGAACAATCGGCGCGTATGGTGGCCATGAAGAGCGCCACGGATAATGCCAGAGATATCGTAAGGGATTTGCAGATTACCTATAACAAGGCACGGCAGGCCGCGATTACGCAGGAATTGGCGGAGATCGTTGCGGGTAGCGCCGCGGCGCAATAGCTGAATGAAGTCAGATTTGGAAGAGAGGTCGGATAAAATGAGTGTTGGAACAATAGTACAGGTGATTGGCCCGGTGGTGGACATCCGTTTTGAAGCGGGGTCGTTGCCGGGTATTTACAATGCACTGGTGATTGACGAGGCAAAGCTTACCCTTGAAACCCAGCAGCACCTTGGCGATAACACCGTCCGGACGATTGCTCTGGGCTCTACTGATGGTTTGCGCCGCGGCATGGAGGTTAAGGATACAGGTGATGCCATCAAGGTGCCCGTGGGTGAAAAAACATTGGGCCGTATTATGAATGTGTTGGGCACGGGTATCGACTTTGAGGGCGAAGCCGTGAATTCCAGGGAGCGCTGGCCGATTCACCGTTCCGCGCCCACATTCGAGGAACTGGCTCCGGCGCAGGAAATTCTTGAAACAGGCATCAAGGTGATTGATCTGATGGCGCCGATCGCCAAAGGCGGCAAGGTCGGCCTGTTCGGTGGCGCCGGTGTCGGCAAAACCGTGAACATGATGGAACTCATCAACAATATCGCCAAGGCGCATGGCGGTTACTCCGTGTTTGCCGGAGTGGGCGAGCGTACCCGTGAAGGCAACGACTTCTACTACGAAATGAAGGAATCCAACGTGCTGAGCAAGGTGGCGCTGGTTTACGGCCAGATGAACGAACCGCCAGGCAACCGTTTGCGCGTGGCCCTGACCGGCCTGACCATGGCCGAGTATTTCCGTGATGAAGGGCGCGACGTACTCATGTTTATCGATAACATTTATCGCTATTCGCTGGCGGGCGTTGAGGTGTCCGCTCTGCTTGGCCGTATGCCGTCCGCGGTAGGCTACCAACCCACCCTGGCCGAGGAAATGGGCCGTTTGCAGGAACGCATTGCTTCCACCAAGCTGGGTTCGATCACCTCGGTGCAGGCCGTGTACGTACCGGCTGATGATCTGACCGATCCGGCGCCTGCAACCACCTTCGCGCATCTGGATTCAACCATCGTGCTGTCCCGTCAAATTGCCGAGTTGGGAATTTATCCGGCGGTGGATCCGCTGGATTCGACTTCTCGCCAACTGGATCCCAAGATCATCGGCGTGGAGCATTATGATGTGGCCACCGGCGTGCAGCGGACATTGCAGCGCTACAAGGAATTACAGGATATCATCGCCATTCTGGGTATGGATGAATTGTCGGATGATGATAAGTTGGCTGTGACGCGAGCTCGCAAAATTCAACGATTCCTGTCTCAACCCTTCCATGTGGCCGAGGTGTTTACCGGTTCGCCCGGCGTCTTCGCCAAAAAGGAAGAGACCATCAAGGGCTTCAAGGGTATTCTTGATGGTGAATATGATCATTTACCGGAGCAGGCCTTCTACATGGTGGGCGGTATTGAAGATGCCGTTGCCAAGGCTGAAAAGATGGAGGCCAAAGGGTGACTACGGTCAAAGTTCTGGTCGCCACTGCTGAACGCGAGGTCTATCGCGGTGAGGCCGAAAAACTGGTGGCGCCGGGTTCTGCCGGTGAATTGGGTATTCTTCCCAGTCATGCGCCATTACTGAGTGAATTAACTGCTGGTGAATTGCGTATTACCCATGGAGATAATGTTGATGAGGTATTTATCTCCGGTGGATATATGGAGGTGCAGCCCGACGTGATTACGGTGCTGGCGGACACGGCGGAGCGCGCTACGGATATGGATGAAGCGGCGGCGCTTGCGGCGCAGCGCAAGGCCGAGGAAGAACTGGCATCCAAGAACGATGCCGTCGACATGGCTCTGGCTGAATCCGAATTGGCGATTATGGCTCAACGTTTGGCGTGGCTACAGAGAAAAAAGAAACGCTAGATCAGCGCTGGAGGCACATCTTTAACATGAAAGGTGCCGAATTGAGCGTATAAGAGATTATCAGCCTGAGACAGGCTGTTTTTCCAATACACGGATTATTGCCGGATCAGGCCTGGGCGGGAATGTATCCGCAGGTTTTAAGGGCTCTGATTCAGCGAGATGCGTTGCGCTTGACAGCCATGGCCTCAAAGTCGACGGTCGAATCCCGGTAACCGTCGCCGCGACTGATCATGAAGTAGCATGTCCGCAAGAGTTTGTGAGCAAGAGCGATGATGGCGCGTTCAGCACGAAATGTGGCACTCGCTCAGTTCTCCCTGCAAGGCATCAAGGATTTCCTTGCACGGCGTCTTCAGTCGATTGCTCGTGTATTGCAGCACGTCAATCGCCGGTTCGCTGGCAATCAGCGCCTTGACCATGGCGCGGGCGGACTGGCCATGAATATCGCTGACGACAACGCCGAGCCGTATGCCTCCATCGGTCAGAACCTTATGCATCCGGTTCTTCTCCGATGCCAATACGCCACTCAGTTTCTGCCTTTACCGCGCAATCAGGCGTAATTGGCGCATCTTCTCAGGTGGTATGAATGAACCGCGCAGCAGCCCCGCCCGCGACAATGTCGCCAGCCACTCGGAATCGC
>CAYOUW010000089.1:0-7745 GCA_964407235.1 uncultured Zetaproteobacteria bacterium
ATGCTGGCGTCCATGGGTCGATGGTTATGCCGGGCATTCGAGGTGAAGAAAAATCGGGCCATCCGCCCCCTTTACTGTACGTTAAAGCGCTTATTTCCAACGACAATATGTGATTGTCCGCTTCCTTGACTTCGGTATGGTCGCCGGTCACCTGAAACTTCTTGAAAATTACTTCATTCCATGCGGATTCCAGTGTTTGATAGTCTCGCATCAGGAGCTTTAACGGACGGACCACATCCCCAAGGAATGCTTCGGACGCATCATGCATCAAGCCAAGTAGGGCATTTTCAGGGGAAACAACCGTTGACACCAATACGCAATGTTGGGCAACGGAGTAAAACTTTGACGAGTGTCCACCGAATCGGCAAATGTTTGATAAAGCGTAGGCAATATCATTGATATTGATACAACTCTCATTGGGTTTGGATGGATAAATAATTCTACCAGTTGATGTTTCATACCACAAATCGTTAACAGTCATCATCTTCCCCAAACAGAGCATTGTGATACAAATCCTCCAATCGTGTATCCTGACTGTTAAAGTCGGATGCCATATCAGATACGGATACAAGTTGATCATCGGTAAACCTTTTTAACACATCATTTCTGTCCGTCTGGAACAGGTGATGGACAGCAGCCGCAATTACGCTTCGGAGAAACACCCTTTCGCTAATCAAAAAATCGGACGGCAATATTTTGACCCGGTTATCAGAATATTCCGGCGGTGCTAATTCGTAGTAGCCTCCACGAACTGATCTCAACCAAAATGAAACCCATATTAAGTGATTGAACTTCATGGCATTAATGATGCTTTCGCAACCCGACCAGCCACCGGTAGAGATAACCCACCTTCCATCCTGCATGCGTTCGCATTTTCCATACTCGGAAAATATGGGGAGAAGGTCAGACATTAGACCATCCAGATTTGGAACAAAATTAAGCTTCTCGATCTGTCTTAGCGTGCCATCCGTTGGATATCCATCACCATCAATATCAGCGTCAATTATCATTAAGATCCCCATGCAGCCTTTTATGTGAATTTTAGCCTTACAGGTCCGGCATCAGACCCCAAGGAGGGCGGACCCCCTGTGTCATCGGGCAAGTGGACGGAAATTTCACCGAAAAATAAAATAGCCACGTACCTACTTTTTTTCAGCGACATCAATGGTCTCGGACAGTGAGATGGCTTCTTCTGCAATGGCTTCCAGGCAAGATTTTGTCTCCCTCTGTGTGCGCGACGTGTCTTCAAAAAAATCATGAAGATAGGTTTCCAGGTCTTCATAGGTCATGTTTATTCGAGCCCCTCTTTTCCAATTTGATAAGCCAGGCGAAAAGAAATTCCTTGTCCATTTTTTTCCTCCTATTCCGGAACATGGACATGAATCCATGGAGATCTCAGTCTTTGTTTTCATAGTTGTCGCGCGGACAGAATGATACCGCCGGATACCACGGCTAGCATGGCTGCGTGCTCCAAGATGGCGTGGCGAGGATATTGATACAACAATCCGCTTAACGCGCTATACCGCGTTCGCGATGCCGAGATGAATGCATACACGGCGCGGTTCCATAGAGGAGCACCCCATAGATCGAAGGCATGAACCAGCATGTGTCCACTGTACAAAATCAGTCCGATCATCATTACCCACGACCAGAAGAACACCAGAATACATATTAAAATACGGAAAAAGGAAAGCATAGGAAAAAGTTCAGTCTGAACTTTTCCTCTTGCTCGTGGCCTTTTTGTCGGGATCCTTGTCGGTTTGTTCGACTAATTCCTCCGGAATGCTGGCTTCTGCTTTGGCAACTTCCGGTGCGTTGACCCCTTTCTCTTCATGAACGTCCGGATCAGTGCCCTCCGAAACAAATGACGCTGTTGGTTCAATCACAATGGCGGGTTCGTTAATGAGTGGCGGAGATATCTTCGCTCTTCGTCCCTCTATAAAATCGACTGGAGGCTCACCCATCAGCTCGACTGCTCGATTCCACTTTGCATTTCTTTGGTTGGCATCTTCGCGTGTTACGCCACTGAATTTGTAATCCTTGCAGCTCGCGAATGCACTGCGGGCGATATGTGCAACATTCGTTTCATGATCAATAATCTGGTTAATATCAAATATGCCCGTGTGTTCACATGCAGCAATAGCCCGAATGGCATTATCGCTCGCCACGATGAGTCTGCCACCCATAAATCCATACGGACTGCCAAATGTTAAATCGACTCCAGCGGGTGAGGATGAAACGGATGGTTCAAAATCCAGTTCATCAGATTTGATGAGTTGCTTCGTAGCAACGTAAATTTCGCGAACTTCTTTTAATGCAGAATCAAGAGCAAGGCGCGAACGCTCCAAGAACCAATCCGCAAACGGATCATCTTTCGCTGAGGCATCCCATATGGCGCGTACATCGTTGACGTATCGCAACAATCCAGGCGCGCCATCCGGTTTTCCGTCTTTTTTAGCGCTATAGAATAATCTCCATCCATGATGTGTGTGCATCAGGAGCGTGACACTACCTTCAAACGCGCCGGGTAAGGCCGCTCGTTCATGAGTCTTAAACTGGTGTGCTTCTTCTATTGCTGTCGCTGTTGCAGGCATACTATCCTCCTTTGGCTAGGGCGATAATGTACCTGTGGCGGTGAGATGCCGCATAAAACCAAAAATAAAGGAATGTGAGGGTTTCCCGTGGCCAGGGAGATCAAATGCTATATGTACATTAACCAAGACAGAAAGGTATCAATGGGTGGCTTCAGCTCCAGCATGTCGCAAGTGACGACGCTTTTCCATCTCATTCCATACAACGCTTCCGCTGCCATCCGGTAAACAGTTCTCGGCTGTTAACTGATCCACCACGATTCTGGCGGCACGGGTAGCGCGTTCTCTGGTGTGATGGGTCTCTGCGGCGATTTGGAATAAAACATGAAAATACAATGGATTAAATTCAAGGGTTTTTTCGATTGGCATAATCCGATCATTTACAATGAAACGCCCATTAATTATCGCTTCATCGTCGTTTTCTGTACGACGAACCAAACTAATCCACCTGGTCAACACCAAAACATCAATGTAATTATTCGCAGTTACATCCTTTTTGACCTGTAACAACCGCTTCAATTTTTCCATACCCGGCAAAGGCGCCAGACCATCCTTACTCTTTTTCGATGAGCGAACAAGAAAGTCATACAAGCGTTTGTCCGCTTCGTATAGGCGGGTATCACCATGTATTCCAGATAGCGTTTCGTACCATGGATCGCCCGGTTGAAGCCCATACTCTTCCGCAAGGGAATAACAGAGCAACCCGAGACGCTTTTTCTCATGCCAATCCCGCATGTTGGCAACGCCTGCGGCGATGCGTGAGTTAAGCTCTTCATCCATTATACAACAACACTACATTAAATTTTAATTTTTACAACGGTCAGGAATCAAGATTAACGTGAAAACGTTGTTGCTTTTTTAATATATTGTTTTAAGAGGGTCTTTTCTATCAATAAACCAAACGTTAGTGAGCTTTAGTTTGAGAAATTAGAATATCAATTTGAATGTCGTAAATCAGCAAAATAACGGTTCGAAAACGTATAAAAGTTAGGTTAATGAGAAAAATATATGGATGTTGTAAAAAAGCTATTGAAAATAGTATATTTCTGGCATGGCAAAGCACTAAATCCGTAAAGATTCAGTGCAATTAAAAAATTATGCCACAGGAAATAACGTTGCGATTATCCGGAATCGTGAATATCAATATCCTTGTCACGGATGCCAAGACCGAACACCTGAAAATAACGAGCTTTATCACGACGCTTAATCAGGTTATTGTCTGTAATGTCCTCAATGACACATCCGCATATCGTCACGCGCTTTCCATCATTGATGGCGGCGCGCGCCTTATCAAGTGCGGATGACAAAGCTTTGCTATCTTCATTCTCGCTGACTTCTATGTCTGATGGTACAAACTTTCCGTCACGCGCGGCGGCGGCCAGCGAAGAAAGGTAACCGAGCGGGTTCCGAACATTGGAAGCGGCGGCCAGCGCGTCCAATATGGACTGCTGTTGTTGTGCAGGTGCTTTTTTGAGAATGTGTAACGCTGGAGCCTTATTTTCTTGCAAAACCTCCGGCCAGTCGAGGGCTACATTAGTTGAATTATCGAGCTCGTGATGCGCCAATGACGTTCCGTCTCTGGCGGGGGCGGCAGACTCCGCTTTACGCCGCAAAGGTATATCTGTGATTGGAGCGGATGTTGCTTTGTCCGGCCCGCGCATAATTTCTTTTGCCACCCGCACCACAGGTTGTTTTGTGGGTCCGGACATCGCCGCCATCCGCTCCACCGCCATGCACGTCAATGTGTTTGTGTCAGGCCTCGCGGGTTTATCATTGATGAAAAAACAATTTCCGATGATCTTGCCATGAAATCCGCGAACCTTGCGGTTGATATATAACCAGCCGGAAGCCTCTAAAATATCAAATGAATTATGAATTGTGGGAGGTGTTACCTTCATGTCCTTGCATAGCCTGCCAACACTTGGCCACACATCTTTGGACGTTCGACGGTGTGCATAAGTGTGCATTTGTAACCAAAGCATCCGGTCGAAATGCCGGAGGACGGGATCTTCTAGAACCGCGCGGTGGATGGTAATAACCTGGGGGTTGTAGATGGTTTCTTTATCCACCCACTTACGGCCAAGCCTCTTGGCCTCGTGCCATGACTGCATGCGGGATACGCCTGCGGCGATACGGGCGTGTATTGCTTTCATTCCAGACATTATCTCAATAGACCTTTATTCATGTCATAATAAGACTTGCGTCATACATCCACCGTAGTGCAGATCATCTTGCTAGCCTCTGTTTCATCGGTGGCATCATTCTGCCTTCTGTTTTTCGCTGGATGCAGCCCAGCGGCAACAACTTCGCCAAAAACAGCAGGAGCATTGCGACCGCCAAATAATTGGTTAAAAAAACGTTTGCTTCCGGTGGCTGGCGACACCTTGGCAATGTCATGGATCATGTTTCGCAAATACTGGTCTGGTATCCCTTCATCGGGAATGCCGAGGCCGGACATACGTTCACGGTTCCTCACGGGATTGAGCTTCTCCTCGCTTACAATGAAATTAAGGATGGCTGGAATATCCGCTGCCCACTCACGCATTAGCGGTAAGCTCCTCTTCGTATATTCCCATCGTACCCAATGGCGGAGCATAAATGTGAGCCGTAATGCAGCGTATCTTGCTAGCGAGGCTGTTGCCGACTCGATGCACAGTGGATTGATCAACTATAGATATTTCACCTTTTCGGTGGGTTGCAGCCTCAAGGAGAGAGGCTTTGCCCAAGGTGTTAGTGAAATAGTATTCTTCAACGCATTCGCCCTTCAAGACCATGACTGCACCGAATGAACCGGCGTGGTCATGGATTGGCGTAAACTGGCCTGGCATCCAACCGACCACGACTATCTCAAATTCTGAACACTTAAACACAGGGGTTCGGCAATAAGCCTCAACCTCAAACCTGGCGAGGCGCGACCAGCGCATAATATTGCCCTTGTGCTCCTCCATGATTTCAGCGATGAGAGCCTTATCCAGATAATCGCTTACCATCTCTATACTGTTGGTCAAATCATCATCAATTCGGTTCATGGATCGCTCCTTGGGAGTGACGGAAGAGCTGGTGGATGGGCTTTAAGCTGCGCGGCGATGCCTGCAAGGAATTCTTTCTGGGTGATCTTGCCATCATGGTTTGCATCCATTTGGGTAAACTGCGAGTCGAAAAAAGCCATGTATTCAGCATGGGTCACAACACCATCACTATTGGCATCCATGCCGTCAGGAAGTACGAATTGCGGAGTGGCTTGTGTGTCAGCAACGGGAGCGGCGGGAGAGGCGGAGGCTATGGCAGGGGAAATGCCAGAGCCTATGAAAATACCGAGAATGGCCATGATTATTAGCATCATCGTTGGCCTTAAATGGGTGCGGGTGATGTGGCTAAGATAGGTATCGTGCGTATTTTCCTTATTTGGTTCTCTGTTCATCTTGTGCTCCTTGCGTGGGGATTTTCATTCCAGATGCGCTCCTGCGATGCTGGCGGCTCTTGATGGAGTTCCACACCGTTCCCAGCGGCAGCTTTGTATCCTTCGCAGTCGCCAGGTAGCGGCGGCGTTCTTCGAGTCCGTCGTGTTTTCGCCATGCCTTCCATATTTGATTTGCTTCATACGGCCATGCTTTGATCGGACGGCCTCCCGCCGAACACATGCCCAGCTCTTCCTTTAATTCCTTAACCTGGCCAATGGCGATGCCGGGAAACAAAGATAGAATCATTGGCCCAGTTCCATCGTGACGAATGTAGTCCTTGAGTAACCGAAGCTCCGTCGCAAGGGCTGGAAAAATATCATCCCGTAACCGCGCTAGTTCTTCATTGGTGGAATCCATGATGTTCAGCGGTTGCCCGGAAACGGGTAAGCGAGACTCAATAACGGATATGGAGTGAATGTTTCTGAGCAGTCCCAATATGGTGTTGGCATCGGCCTCATTGATAGACATCCACAATTTAATAGGCAGGACGCAACCTTCCTGATCCGAAGGGTCGCTAACTATGTGGGCGAGGAGACGTGACAAGGGCGTTTCGCTCATAGTCGTTTTTTCGCGGATGCGAACACCGAAACCTTTATCAGATTGCTCAAAGCATGATGATGCAGGAGACGCCACAACCGCGATCCAGCTTCTCTTCCGTAAATCCATGATTCTTTGCAGTCGGTGCGCCGTAGCCTGCGGTCCGGCGATTCCCGTTGAATGTGCGGAAACAGCCGAACTACTATCGCTGCAATCGCTATCTTGCATTGCATCATCGGCTTCCCGCGTGTTTATATTGGCCCTTGCTGTAGGTCTTGTAAGCTCAATGATGCACGCATCTATATCCATGCCATGGCGCGTCAGAATGGCGCGGAGATCGTCTTTTTTGTCCGGACGCAGGTGAGACGAGCCCTTGAGCGCGTACATCAGCTTTTGCACATGATGAGGACCATATTGTATGCGAAGTGGCTCCGGCAAAAGATCATTCATATACTTTTCCATGAAGCGCATGCGCGCCAATTGCGCGTGCGAAATATTGAAGCCCATGGATGTCAGTCTTTGTTCAAATGCCTTCCATGTCATTGCCCCATCGGCTTCTACCAGGTACGAATGAATGCCCATAACGGCGGATGAAAGATCAGCAAAACACATGTTACCGCGCAGGGCATTTTCCGCCAGATGCCCAGACAAGGCATGAACCTCGCTGACCCACGGGCGAATGAGAACCGGAATATGCAAAAACCGATCTTCGCCGCTTTCATCAAACAGTTCGCGCAACACCCGTAAACGGGTGTTGCCTCCAGATTGCAGCATGTACAAATCGTCGCCAGGACGGTGGGTGACGCACAGCGGCGAGTCCAGACCGCGCGCATGAATGGATGCCTTGATATCATCCTGCATGGGATTGTCCGCGACACGTGGATCGCCGTCATAAGGCTTAATCTGATCTATGGACATTATAGCGAAGCGAACGCCATCAGCACCAACGTGCAGATGTAGTGATGGCCTTTGGAATACACCCTTGCCGCTCGATGGCGCAGGTTTGACGAGCGTGCGAGATGCCATGCCCATCATCCGAATAAATCCGGCTGACATGCACATGCCGCGGCGCGGCTATTCATCCATAGCACTTCTTTGCGACGGTTGCCTGCACCATCAATGGCATAACATGATTCCATCGCCCATCCTGCGTATA
>CAYOUW010000090.1:0-7596 GCA_964407235.1 uncultured Zetaproteobacteria bacterium
TTGATCACGGCGCCAATACCATGGAAGACAAGAAGAAAGAGGGATATTTTTAATGACTGAAGTGAACTGGCAACTGAGTGAGAAGATTCAACTGCTGCGGCTGGCGACTGTTGGCAGCGTGGATGATGGTAAATCAACCCTGATTGGTCGTCTTCTGGTGGATACCAAAGGAGCCTTTGAGGATCAGTTGCTTTCAGTAACGCGCAGGAAAGGGGCCGCCTCGGAGGCTGAGGTGGATCTTGCCATGTTGACGGATGGTTTATCCGCCGAGCGTGAGCAGGGTATTACCATCGATGTCGCCTATCGTTATTTCGCCACGCCGAAACGTAAATTCATCATGGCGGATTGTCCGGGGCATGAGCAATACACGCGCAATATGGTGACGGGATCGTCCACGGCCAACGCCGCCATCATCCTGATTGACGCCCGCAATGGCGTCATGCCGCAAACCAGGAGACATACGCATATCCTGAGCTTGCTGGGCACGCCGCATCTGGTGGTTGCCATCAATAAAATGGATATGGTGGACTATTCGCGGGAAATTTTTGAGAAGATTCGCGCCGATATGGTGGACTATTGCGCCAAACAGGGAATCAGGGATCTGATTTGTATTCCGGTCTCGGCCCTGTATGGCGATATGGTGGCGATGCGCGGCGAGTCCATGCCCTGGTATGAAGGCAAGACGTTGCTGAAAACACTGGAATCGATTGAGGTGACCGACCATATCGAGCGCCTGCCGTTTCGTTTTGCCGTACAATATGTCAATCGTCCGCAAACAAAGAATCTGCCGGATTTCCGGGGTTATTGCGGGCGCATCAATTCCGGCATGGTGCGTGCAGGCGATGCAGTGACGTTATTGCCCGGCGGCAAGACATCCCGTATCCGGGAAATTGTTACCTTTGACGGAAATTTGAATCAGGCTTATGCACCGCAAAGCGTCACGCTGACGCTGGTGGATGATATTGATATTTCGCGTGGGGATATGATGGCGCATGCAGATGCGATGCCTGAAATGCGCAGGGAAATTGAGGCCATGGTCTGTTGGACAGGCGAGGAACCACTGGCGCTGCGTAATAAATATATTATCAAGCAAACCACGAATTCAGTGCGCGCAATCGTCCGGGATATTGTCTATCGCACCGATATTCAGACCTTGCATCAGGAAACAGCGAACGCACTGCAAGTCAATGAAATTGGCCGGGTGAATTTTAAGCTGGCGCAGCCGATTTATGCCGATGCGTATGCGGACAATCGCGCCACCGGCAGTTTTATCATTATTGATGCATTGACCAATATTACGGTTGGCGCAGGCATGCTTTGCTGACCGCATCTTGACAACGACAGGGATTTATCCAAGGTTCCTGACCGATTGATTGGTCAGGAGAAGTCGATGACACGGGTATCAGACGGAGAGAGGCGCATTCTCGAAGCGGCGGAGGATTTGTTTTCCAGACATGGTTTTGATGCCGTTTCCATCCAGAAAATTGCGACGCGGGCAGGCGTGTCCAAGGCCACGATCTTCCATCACTTTGCCAGCAAACAGGCATTATATCTCGAAGTGATGAGGCGCGCATGCCTCAATATCGGCGTCATCCTCAAGTCGCTCGAAGGAATGGCCTGTCAATCCGTCAAACCAATCCGCGCATTCGCCAGCGCGCACCTGCAAAACCTGTTTGAACAGGAAGACGTTTCACGCCTGATCCTGCGGGAATTAACGGATGGGAACTGCGAGCGGGGGCAGGCTATGGCCCTTGAGGTGTTTGGAGAACATTTTTCCCGGCTGGTATCGCTGATTCGCAGCGGGCAGGAGAAAGGCGTTCTGCGCAAGGACATGGATGCCGCTGACGCGGCCGCGGCAATCGTTGGTTTGAATGTTTTTCTGTTTGAGTCATGGCCGGTTTTACGGCACCTGCCGGACACGCATTTTAGCGATCCCGCCCATACCGGGGACAGGTTGTTGCGCCTTCTGCTGCTGGGCATCACGGATCGAAGGAAGGGCGGGTCATGAAGAGCCGCTTGCAGTGCGAACGCCCGGCAATTGGCCTCCCCGTTCTGGCCTGTTTTGCCATGGTTGCCGTGTTGCTGAGTTCGTGCGGTGGCGAAGAGAAACAGCCGCAAAAGAATAGCGTTCGGGTGGTCAATATCACCGTACAGCCCGCCGGTATGCAAGATGTGGACGTCAGCGAATCCGTGGTAGGCAGGATACTGAATCCGCGTTCGGTCGTGGTTTCCTCCGAAGTTACCGCGAAAGTAAAGTGGGTCGGCGTGGATGTGGCCGACAGCGTGGTCAGAAACGAGCTTCTGGTTCGGCTGGATGCCACCGACTACCAGTCGGCGGTGCTTGCCGCCAGGGCTGAAATCGCCCGTCTCACCGCCCGTATCGGGGCGCAGAAGCGCCTGGTCGGGCGCTACGAAAAACTTGCCCGTGGAAAATTTGTGTCGCCCACCATGCTGGATCAGGCTGAAACGCAATGGGCCGCGTTAAAACAGGAGAGGCTCGCGGCCAGAGACAAATATGTGCAGGCCAGCCTGAATCTGAAACGAACGGGTGTGCGGGCGCCGATTTCCGGCCGGGTGCAGCGGCGCATGGTTGCCGCCGGCGATTATGTGAGAGCCGGATCGCCGCTCGTCAGCATTGTTGCCGGAGGCAAGCTGACCATCAGTCTTCCGTTTCCTGAAACGAGATCGGGACTTATCCGGCCGGGACAGGAGGTTGCGCTGACCCTCCCCGGCGGCAGCCGGATCGTCCATACCAGGATTCGGGAATTGTCGCCCATGGTCGGGCGGACATCGGGAGCGTTTGAGGCGCGTATGAAAATCGATAATCCGGGGGAATGGCGTCCCGGGGGGGGCGTGATCGCCGACGTCCTGGTGGCGAAGCACAAAAATGCGGTGGTCGTGCCCGCGCCGGCCGTGGTGCTCCGCCCCAAAGGCGAGGTCGTATACGTGATACGCCATGGCAAGGCCTTTGAACAGGTCGTGAACACGGGCGTGCATATTGGTCCGAACGTGGAAATTACCCGCGGACTTTCCGCCGGTACGCCCGTGGCTGTGGACGGCGCCGCCTTTCTCAGCAATGGCGCCACGGTTCATGCCAGGACAAGCAGCGGCAAAGACGCTTCGGAAGCCGACGGGACATGACGCTTCCTGAACTGTCCATTCGGCGGCATGTGCTGGCCTGGATGCTGTCCGGCGTTCTCGTTCTCTTCGGCCTGGTGGCCTATGGGCGCATCGGCCTGGACCGCTTTCCGAAGATCGATTTCCCGATGGTATCCATTACCACGGTGCTGGAAGGGGCGAATCCGGAACTGGTGGACAGTTCCATCACGTCTATTATTGAGGAAAAAGTCAACAGCGTGCCGGATATTGAGCATGTGATTTCCCAATCTTCACCAGGCGTATCCATCGTCAATGTCCAGTTCGAACTTAGAAAGAATATCAATGTCGCCTTCAATGAGGTTCAGGCCAAGGTCAATCAGGCGTTGCGTCAGTTGCCCAGGGGAATTGATCCTCCGGTCGTGGCCAAGGTGGAAGTGGGCGCCACGCCCATCATGTGGTTGATCCTGACCGGCGACCGCACCCTCCAGCAACTCAATCTGTACGCGCACAACGTTATCAGGAAGCGACTGGAGAATATCAACGGCGTGGGCGAAGTTCGTATTGCCGGCGAACGCAAACGTACCATCAGGGTGTGGCTGGATATGGATCGCATGTATGCGCTGAATGTTGCCGTGCCTGATGTTATCCATGCTTTTGAGACCGAGGATGTGCGGTTTCCCGGCGGGTTTCTCGTGGACGGCAGACGCGAATACATGATCAAGCTGGATATGGAATTTCACCGGATTCGGCAACTCCGCGAGATGGTGGTTACGTCCCGCGGCGGCGGTCGCGTTAAACTGAGGGATATCGCCACCATTGAAGACGGTCTCGCGGACAACCGGCAACTGGCGCGTTTCAATGGCAGGCCCAGTGTTGGTCTCGGCATTGTGCGGATTACCGGAACGAATACCGTGGCCATCGCCCATGAGATCAAACGCAGACTAAAAGAGGATATTCTTCCCGCGCTCCCGTCCGGCATGCACATTGATATTGCCACCAATGATGCCGAGATCGTCAAGGGAATCGTGGACGGCCTGAAGGAACATTTGTTCGGCTCCGTTCTTCTCGCCGCGCTGGTCGTGTTCGCCTTTCTGAAGAATATCCGCGCCACCGCAATGGTCGCGCTGGCGATTCCGGTTTCGCTGCTGGCCGCCATCGGAGTGGCCTGGTTCCTGGGCTATACGCTGAACCTGATGACCATGCTGGCCTTGCTGTTGCTTATCGGCGTCGTCGTGGATGATGCCATTGTCGTGCTTGAAAATATCCATCGTCACCGGGAAGAAGGGCTGGAGACGGATGCGGTAGAGGCTGCCATCAAGGGAAGCAGGCAGGTTGCTTTCGCCGTGCTTGCCGCCAGTCTGACCCTGGTGGCAATCTTCGCGCCGGTCATTTTCCTCGGTGGCCTGGTCGGCCGTTTTTTCCAGGCGTTTGCCGTGGTTGTCACCTTCGGCGTGCTGGCTTCGATGCTGGTTGCGCTTACGCTGATTCCCATGCTCTGCTCACGTTATCTCCGGGTCAAAAAAACGCATGGCCGAATTTATACGTTCTTCGATGCGGGATTCACGCGCATGGATCGCTTTTACAAACGGATCCTGTCCTGGTCGCTCCGGTATCGCTGGAGCGTTCTGGCGCTGGCCACGCTTGTTTTCCTGAGCAGTATATTGCTGTTCGGCAGAGTGGGAAAGGGCTTTGTACCCAAGGAGGATGACAGTCGGTTCATGGTTATTTTCAAGGCACCCCCCGGCGCTTCCATTGCCGATACCGGAAAAAAACTTGAGGCCGTGGAAGATGTACTGAAGCGCCATCCCGAGATCGAGAACTACTTTACCACTATCGGTCTGGGACAGGCGGGACAGGTCAATCAGGGGCAGGCTTTTGTGCAGATGGTCCCCAAGGAAAAGCGCCATATCAGACAATGGGAGATGATCCGGATCATCCAGAAGGAATTGGCTGTCATTCCGGGTATCCATGCATTTGCCATGCGCGTATCAATTGTTGGCGGGCAGCGCGGCGAACCCATGCAGTTTGGTCTTACAGGGCCGGATCTGAAGAGGACGGCGGATCTGTCCCGCTTGCTGTTGGCGCGCTTGCGAAAAACGCCGGGCATGGGGAAGTTCGACCTGGATCTTCAGCTTGATCTGCCGGAACTGGCGCTGCACGTGGATCGCGTGCGTGCCCGGGATATGGGGATCACAACCCGGGACGCGGCGCTTGCCGTGCATGTGCTGGCCGGCGGCATGGATGTGGCGAAATACAATGACGTGCCCGGTGACGGCAACCGTTACAACATCCGTCTCAAAGCCAGCCCCGGCGTACTGAAAGATCCCGCCAATCTGGCCAGGATCTATTTGCACGCCGAGGATGGGAATCCGGTTCGTCTGGATACCATCGCGGGCTGGAAAAAGGAGCTTGGCCCGGCGGTGGTGCCAAAAATGGACCTGCGTTACGCGGGCATGTTTTATAGCACGCCGTCCATGCCGCTTGGCAACGCGATCGCGGTAGTGAAAAACGAGGCGCACAAACTGCTGCCGCCGGGTTACGGTATTACCTTTCTGGGTCAGGCCCACGCCTATGGGCAAACGGTGAAGAACATCATTTTTGCCTTTACCATGGCCATGATTCTGGTTTATATGGTTCTGGCCAGCCAGTTCAATTCATTCCTGCAGCCCTGGGTGCTGATGCTGGCGCAGCCTCTGGCGGTGGTTGGTGGCGTAACCGCACTGTGGTTCAGCGGCAATACGCTCAATATTTTTTCCATGATCGGCCTGGTCTTTCTGGTAGGGCTTGTCGCCAAGAATTCCATCCTGCTGATCGATTTTACCAATCAGTTGCGAGCGAAAGGTAAAAGTATTGACGAAGCGCTTTTGCAGGCATGTCCAATCCGCATGCGTCCGGTTCTGATGACGTCCATGACCATCATTTTCGCGCTGCTTCCGACCGCGCTTGGCCTGGGAAGGGGCAGCGAGATGACGATTCCCATGGCCGTGGCCGTGGTGGGCGGCATGATTTCTTCCACCCTGTTGACTCTGGTGGTGGTGCCCGCGGCTTACTCCCTGCTCGAACACGGCGTCATCCATTTCAGGCAATGGCGCGGACGAACCGCATGAAGTATCCGCTGATGATAGGCGTCGCCCTGTTTTCCTGCATGACCCTTGCCGGGGCCGGAACCATACTGAGCCTGGATGCGGCGGCGCGCATGGCTCTGGATCGCGCCCCCGCCTTCGCGGCGGCGCTGGCAGCCAGGGACGCCTCACTGGAAGACAAAAATCTGGGACTTGCGGGCTTGCTGCCCCTCATCAGTGGTACGGGTGAATTCATCCACTTCAAACAGAAATATGCCTATACCCGACCCAAGAGCTTCCTGGCCTCAAGCGTGATATACAACCGATCCCAGTTCGGTGCGACGCTGGTACAGCCTTTGTTCCGCCTGGACCGCTGGGCCGGATTCGCGAAAGGCGAACTGGCCGCGGAAATCGGCGAACTCAAACTCTCGCTGGCGCGGCAGGCTTTGTTGATGGATGTGGCCCAGGCTTATACCGATGTGCTTGTCACCCGTGAGGATGTGGTTGCGGCCAGGATCCAGGAAAAGGCCGTGTCAACGTTGCGCGTACAGGCCGCGACCGCCTTTCAGGTGGGTACGGCCACGGTCAATGACGCTCTGGAGGCGAGCAGCAGGCTCGATCTGGTCCGTGCCGGCCGAATTCAGTCGGAAAACAATCTGGCTATGGCACGAGCCCGTTTCGAGTCTCTGGTCGACAGCAATCATGTTGAACTGGTTCCCTTCGCCCGTCATATGCACGCGCGCATGCCCAGACCGAATGATGGTGGTCACTGGCGAGAGGCAGGCATGCGGCACGCCCTGTCCGTGTTGATCTCTGAAAAAAAACTGGCGGTTGCAAAACAGGAGGTCACACAATCGCTCGCCGCGGGATTGCCGGGGATCGATGCGATAGCGGGACTGGGAAGAGAAAAAGTGACCAACAGCCTGTTTGAAACCGGTTACACAATAAGAACCGAGCAACTGGGTATTCAGATGGAGGTTCCGCTGTATGCGGGCGGCGGTACCCGGGCTCAGTTGCGCAAGGCCAGAAAGCTGCAGGTGGAAGCGGATTATACATTGGGAGATGCACGCCGGAAAGCGGGTCTGGTTGCCAACAATGCATACCTTAGCGTGAAATCCGCGGCGGCGCGCATGCGCGCTCTTGAACACGGAGTTGTTTCAGCGAAAGTGGCCAGGCAAGCGGCGCAGACGGGATATGAAGCCGGGCTTCGCACCATTGTTGAGCGCCTGGACGCGGAAGATCGCCTTGCCAGAGCGCGCCGGGATCTGGTCCGGGCCAAGGCGGAATATTTACTTGCCGGACTACGACTGCCTGCCGCTACGGGCAGTCTGAACATGCGCGAAATTGAAAAAGCAAACAGGATACTGGCGCGGGAGGGGGATAAAAAAAATGGAGGTGGCTGATTTCCTTACCAATCGATCAATTTACGGGATCA
>CAYOUW010000091.1:0-7573 GCA_964407235.1 uncultured Zetaproteobacteria bacterium
TACCACAGGTTGGTATCATAGCCGACTGCTACGCTGGCGGAGCAGGTGATCGGCCAGTACCAGCGCCAGCATCGCCTCGGCAATCGGTACGGCGCGAATGCCAACACACGGATCATGCCGACCTTTGGTGACGATCTCCGTTTCATTGCCATGTTCATCCACCGTCGGCCGCGGTTTCAGGATGGAAGAGGTCGGTTTCAACGCCAGTCGTGTGCGAATCGTATCGCCGTTGGAGATGCCGCCCAGAATGCCTCCGGCATGATTGCTGACAAAGCCCTCCTTGCGGATCGCATCGCCAAACTCGGAACCCTGCGCCTCGATACAGGCGAAACCATCACCGATTTCCACGCCCTTGACCGCCTGAATGCTCATCATTGCCTTGGCAATATCGCCATCCAGCTTGTCGAACACCGGCTCGCCGAGCCCGGGAACCATGCCGTGCGCCTCCACCGTCACGCCCGCGCCAATCGAATTGCCCTCCTTGCGCAAGCTATCAAGATAGTCCGCCATTTTCTTCGCCGCCCTGGCATCCGGGCAGAAGAATGGATTATTTGAAATTTCATCCGCATTAAACTGCGCCGGAACCACCCGGATCGGGCCGATCTGATCCACCCAGCCGCGGATCGAAATGCCGGACTCTGCCAGCAGTTTTCGGGCAATCGCGCCCGCCGCGACCCGCATGGCGGTTTCTCGCGCGCTGGAACGCCCGCCACCACGATAATCGCGGAATCCATATTTCTCAAAATACGTGATATCGGCGTGGCCCGGACGGAATTTATTCTTGATGTCAGCATAATCCTTGCTACGCTGGTCGGTGTTTCGAATCAACAGGCCAATCGGACAGCCAGTGGTCTTTCCCTCGAACACGCCGGAAAGAATTTCTACCGCATCGGCCTCACGCCGCTGGGTGGTATATCTGGACTGGCCCGGCCTGCGGCGATCCAGATCGGGCTGAATGTCACTTTCAGAGAGCATCAGACCCGCCGGACAACCCTCAACAATGGCAACCAGCGCCGGACCATGCGATTCGCCAGCGGTACCGGTGCGAAAAATTTGCCCGAAAGAAGATCCGGACATTAGAAAGTTGCCATCACTCGATTCCGGGGTCGCCTGCCCCGACATGGAAACCGCTATCCACATAATGCACCTCGCCGGACACGCCGGAGGCCATGTCAGAAAGCAGGTAGAGCGCGGTATTACCCACTTCATCCCGGGTTACATTGCGTTTCAGCATCGAGCCGCGGGCGCTCTTCTCCATCAATTTTCTGAAATCCCCAACCGCGGAAGCCGCCAGCGTACGGATCGGCCCCGCCGAAACCGCATTAACTCGGATGCCGTCCGGTCCCAGATCCTGAGCCAGATAACGGGTTGAGGCCTCCAGCGCCGCCTTGGCCACACCCATCACATTGTAGCCTGGCACCGTACGTACGGCGCCCAGATAGGTCATGGTTACCATGCTGCCTCCGTCTTTCATCAGTGGCGCTGCGCGCTGCGCACAGGCAATGAACGAATAGGCCGAAACATCCAGCGCCAGGTGAAAATCTTCACGCGATGTGGTCGAAAAACGGGAACGCAAAGCATCCTTGTTGGCAAAGGCGATGGAATGCACCATAAAATCCAGCGTACCCCATTTCGCCTCAACCTTGGCAAAAAAGGCATCCAGTTGCGCATCGTCGCTGACGTCCAGCGGTTCAATCAATGTTGCATTGACGGACTCCGCCAATGGCCGAACGCGTTTTTCCAGCATCTCTCCCAAATAATTAAAACCCAGTTCTGCGCCTTCGCGCTGGCAGGCTTGCGCAATACCCCATGCAATCGATTTGCCGTTGGCAATACCCAGAATCAACCCTTTTCTTCCATCCAACAATCCCACAATGCCCTCCGGCAAATAAATTTTTACGAAACATATCAGGACGCCGGTAAAAGCGCACGAAGTTGGCGCTTCGACTCATTGCCCGCGTGAGCATAGTGGCAAAGGCACGAAAATCAGGACACCAACCGCGACAAACCAGGCGGCGCTTCGCCGGGGGACAACAGGGATGAAAAAGGTTTCCTTGAAAATCGATAGGTTACGAGCCTGTTATGGCACCAGTTGCTGTATTTTATCGCGGTATTTCACCGCATCCTCAAAGCGGAGATCAGCGGCGGCTTCCAACATCAGTCGTTCCAGTTCAGCGATACGGGACTGCCTCTCCGCATCGGACAAATATTCTATCTCAGGTTCAGCCACTTCGGGAATATGAGCGTAATCCATATTACAAACCGAACCAAGAATATCCCTGATTTCTTTCTTCACCGTCCGCGGCGTAATACCATGTTCCCTGTTGTAGGCCAGTTGTTTTTCACGGCGGCGCGCGGTTTCGTCCATGGCTCGCCGCATGGAACCGGTAAGTTTATCGGCATACAGAATCACATGCCCTTCAACATTGCGGGAGGCGCGGCCGATGGTTTGAATCAATGAGCGGTCGGAACGCAGAAAACCTTCCTTGTCCGCATCGAATATCGTCACCAGGGCCACTTCCGGCAAATCGAGTCCTTCCCGCAGTAAATTGATGCCGACGAGCACATCGAACACACCCAACCTCAGATCACGGAGGATTTCCATGCGCTCCACCGTATCAATATCCGAATGCAGATAACGCACGCGCATGCCCAGATCATTCAAATACTCCGTCAAATCTTCGGCCATGCGTTTGGTCAGGCATGTCGCCAGCACGCGATAGCCCTTTTTGACCACTTCATTCGCCGCACTGACGAAATCATCAACCTGCGTAGTGGCCGGGCGCACCTCCACCTCGGGATCAACCAGACCTGTCGGACGAATGACCTGCTCGGCAAAAACGCCTCCGCAATGCTCCATTTCGTAAGGGCCGGGCGTAGCCGATACATAAATCGATTGTGGCGCCGCAGCCTCAAATTCGTGAAATTGCAAAGGGCGGTTATCCAGCGCCGAGGGCAGGCGGAAACCGAAATCCACCAGCGTCTGTTTACGCGAGCGGTCTCCCTTGAACATGCCGCCGATCTGCGGCACCGTGACATGCGATTCATCCAGCATCACCAGCGCATTATTGGGTAAATAATCAAATAGCGTCGGCGGCGGTTCGCCCGGTTCGCGCCCGGTCAGATGGCGTGAATAGTTTTCCACGCCAGTGCAATAACCAATCTCCTGAATCATTTCCAGATCGAACATTGTGCGCTGCTCCAGCCTTTGGGCTTCAACCAGTTTTCCCTCATCGTGCAGTTCGGCCAGTCTTTCGGCGAGTTCCGTTTTGATTGCATCCATAGCCTTGATCAACTGACCACGCGGCGTCACAAAATGGGATTTTGGAAAAACCGTATATTTATGCAGACGTTCCAGTCGATTTCCGGTCAGTGGATCGAAGCGGGAAATGGCATCCACGTCATCGCCGAAGAACTCGACGCGGATGGCAAAATCCTCGGCATGCGCCGGAAAAACTTCCAGCACGTCGCCTCGCACCCGGAACGTACCACGATGGAAATCCGTATTATTACGCTCGTATTGTAACTCCACGAGTTTCCTGACTGCCTGCCGCTGATCCTGCTCGCGCCCCGCTTCAAAATACAACAGCATGTTCGAATAAGCCTCCGGACTGCCAAGTCCATAGATACATGATACGGAAGCGACGATAATCACGTCCTCACGCTCCAACAGGGCGCGCGTTGCGGCGTGGCGCATGCGGTCGATGTGTTCGTTGATGGATGAATCCTTCTCAATATATGTGTCCGAGGTCGGCACGTAGGCCTCCGGCTGATAGTAATCATAGTAGGAAACGAAATATTCCACTGCATTATCGGGAAAAAACTGTTTGAATTCGCCATAGAGCTGGGCCGCCAGCGTCTTGTTCGGCGCCATGATCAGGGTTGGCTTCTGCACCTTCTCAATGACGCAAGCCATGGTGTAGGTCTTGCCGGATCCGGTGACGCCAAGCAGCGTCTGGTGGCGCGCACCTGCGCGCACGCCCGCGACCAGTTCGGCAATAGCCCGGGGTTGGTCGCCCTGTGGGATGAAGTCTCCCGTCAGCTTAAATTGCATGCGCGAAGCGTACGGATACTTCTTCCCGAAACACAGCCCTTTTATTGATAACTCGGCGTATTTGTTCTAATGTAACTTTCTGTCACCAGATCCGGCCAGTATTTTCTAGTCATGTGCAGATAATCGACCGATGAGCTTGAAGACTACTGCGTTAATCTCAATGGCGTAACAGTGCCGGAGTTGCGCCTGATTCCGGACATCCGCGGAGGCAACGCCCGCGGCTCGCTTGCCGAGTGTGGCGTATCGCTTAATCAGAACAGAATTAAACGCCTGAATACTGGGCATGAACCTCTCTGGCATGCATGTCCGGCAATTTATTGAGCGCGGCAATCAGCGCTTTGGCGGAGGCGACGACGATATCCGTATCCTTGCCCTGTCCGTTCACGATCCGGCCCGAATCCTGTAAGCGCACGGTGACTTCGCCCTGGGCATCGGTGCCGGCTGTGATGGCGTTCACGGTGTAGAGCAACAGCTTGCCATTGGGTTCGACCAGTGAATTAATCGCTTTGAAGGCTGCATCCACCGGCCCATCACCCTCGCTGGTGGCCTTGTGCGCCTTTCCCTCGATTTCCAGTTCGATGGCGGCAACCGGCGTATCTTTGGTGCCGGACGCCACATGCAGGCTGGACAGCTTAATGCGTTCGGATTCGGCTTCTTCACCATGCTCCAGGATGGACATCAAATCTTCGTCGAACACTTCTTTCTTCTTGTCCGCCAACGCCTTGAAGCGTTCAAAAACAACATTGAGCGCATCCCTGTCCACTTCCACCCCCAATTCCCTGTAGCGGGACTTGATCGCCGCTCGTCCCGAATGCTTGCCCAGAACCATACGGTTGGTCGTCCAGCCGACCGATTCCGGCGTCATAATCTCATAGGTCTTATGATGCTTGAGTACGCCGTCCTGGTGAATCCCGGCTTCGTGCGCAAAGGCATTGGCTCCGACAATCGCCTTGTTGGGCTGGACCGACATGCCGGTAATCTGACTAACCAGTTTCGATGTGGGTACGATCCTGGTGGTATCAACGCCCGTTTCGATATCGTAGCGGTCGGATCGAGTGCGTAAAATCATCACTATTTCTTCCAGTGAGGCATTGCCGGCCCGCTCACCCAAGCCGTTGATGGTGCACTCGACCTGTCTGGCGCCATTCTCCACCGCCGCCAGTGAATTGGCGACGGACAAGCCCAGATCGTTATGGCAATGTACGGAAAAAATGGCCTGATCGGCATTGGGAACGCGCTCGCGCAATTCGCGGATACGCCCGCCGAATTCCTGTGGCGTCATGTAGCCCACCGTATCCGGAATATTGATAATCCGGGCACCCGCGGTAATGGTCGCCTCGACAATACGGCACAGGAAATCCATTTCAGTGCGTCCGGCGTCCTCAGCCGAGAATTCAACCTCGGGAACCAGCGATCGCGCCTGTTTGACTGCCGCAACCGCCATCTCCAGCACTTCGTCCGGGCTCATGCGCAATTTGGCTTCCATATGGATCGGGCTGGTGGCGATAAAGGTGTGAATGCGCGCCTTTTTCGCCGGCTTCACGGCTTTGGCGGCGCGTTCGATGTCTTTCGGGTGTGCACGGGCTAATCCTGCAATGGTCGGACCGTGGATTTCCGAGGCAATGCGGTGTACGGCCTCGAAATCACCCGGTGAGGCAACCGGAAAACCCGCCTCAATAATATCCACGCCCAACGCCGCGAGGCTGTGCGCCACGCGCAGCTTCTCCTCCAGATTCATGGAACATCCCGGTGATTGCTCGCCATCGCGCAGGGTAGTATCAAAAATGTATAAACGGTCGGACATGGTGAAGCTCCTTATCTCTCGGGTTCCGTATCTGGAATTTTCAGGCCGTAAATAACACAGGCCGCAGGGATGAGCTGCGGCCTGTGTTGATCAATACGTAGGGATTCCCCGGATTAACGCCTCATCGGCCGCAACTTGCACTGATACAGTAGCAAAAGCCCGTTGCCGGAAAATGTGCGTGGAATATGAAACATGCGCGGAGTAAAGCACTCGCCAGATGCGCTGTCAATCAATCCGCGAGTTGTTTTTCCCTTCGTTACCGCGGAGCTGTTTACATCTTCTCCATTTTCTTAGTCCAAGCAGAGGGCCATGAATGCAATAGGCCAGCGCAAGGATGAACAGATTCATGTGCGGATCGGCCATGATGAACACGATCAACGCCAGAATGCCGAGAAGAATGACAGCAGGATGCCGCTTTTTCAGGTCTACATCCTTGCCGGCAAAAAAAGGTACGCGGCTGACCATGAGCCATGCCAGCGTTACGGAGATGACGAACCATAACCAGGGGATCGGGGCCATGGCGTTGTTTTCATGGAAAAGTACGGCCGTAGCAATCAGCATGGCTGCGGCGGGTGTCGGCAAGCCACTGAAATAACGTTTGCTTTGCGTGCCTATCTGAACATTGAAGCGAGCCAGCCGGAGTGCGGCGCAGGCCGCAATCAGAAAAGCCGCCAGCCAGCCCAGCTTGTGCAGGGGAACCAGCGCCCATAGATAAATCAGCACGGCGGGCGCGATGCCAAACGACAGCATATCACACAGAGAATCATATTGCGCGCCGAAATCGGATTCGGCATGCAACAGGCGAGCAACCCGGCCATCCAGCATATCAAATATGGCGGCAGCAATCAGCGCCCATGCCGCCAGCTCAAAACGGCCCTGCACGGCGGCAATCAGCGCATAGAATCCGGCAAACAGGCCGCCGGTGGTAAACAGGCTTGGCAACAGATAAATACCACGTTCCTTCACGGTGGATGCCTTATTCATCATTCATATTTTCTCCCGGCCGTTCCGGCTTTCCGCGCCAAAATGGTTTTTCCCGCCTTGACCCGCTGTCCCGCCTTGACCTCCAGCGTGAATTCAGGGGGTATCTCACAGTTGACGCGGGATCCGAAGCGTATCATGCCGATGCGTTGGCCTGCTTTCACACGGCCACCCACGGCAACATACGACACAATACGGCGTGCTACCAGCCCCGCGATCTGCGTGAAGGCGATGGGTGTGCCGTCTTCCGGTTCCATTTCGAAGCGATTGCGCTCATTGTGTTCACCTGCCTGATCATGGGCGGCATTGATGAATGATCCCGGCGTATA
This sequence comes from uncultured Zetaproteobacteria bacterium, assembly GCA_964407235.1. Classification (GTDB taxonomy): domain Bacteria; phylum Pseudomonadota; class Zetaproteobacteria; order Mariprofundales; family Mariprofundaceae; genus JAUZQZ01. Next base: position 7,169 of record CAYOUW010000091.1, read on the forward strand.
TTGCATGCGCGTAATGCGCCCGGACATGGGCGCCCGATTGACATGTACGTCAAACACATTCATGAAAATATCCACGCGAACGCCAGCCCCTGTCTGATCCGCCCGCACTACCTTGCCATCGGCCGGAGAGATGAAAAGATCGTCATCTTCGGGCGTTAGACGTTCCGGATCACGAAAAAAATTCAGCATAAACAATAAAAGTATCGCCAGAAACCCGGTAACGATGTGCCAGCGTAGCACAACAGTGATCATCAGAATCGCCGTGCATATTAACAGGAAGGACCAGCCCTCGCGCGCAAGCGGAATGCGACCGCGCGGGCGGCCTGAAATCGCCACTTTTTTATTCATTGGCGGGAGCATACATGCATGCATGTCGCTTCCCAACAGGATTATTTCGGCTAAGAT
>CAYOUW010000092.1:0-7507 GCA_964407235.1 uncultured Zetaproteobacteria bacterium
TTCACCTCCTCATTCGGGGGTTCATTACGAGCAATCAATGAGTTCCACGAATGGCGCATCCGTCGCCTCTTTTTTGCGGCAAAAATGACTCTCTGGGGAGGGAGTGGATGAAAGACAGAGTAAATATTTTATTGGCGTGGCTCGCAGGTGGATCGTTAGCCATCCTGCTATCATTTCCAGTATCGGCCCAGGAAGCGGCCAGGAGCAGGATTCCGGCACCCGCCGCCCATCGGGCGACCAAAGGCAAGCCCTCGGTATCGGCCCATGGGGTTCCCGGAGACAAAGCGAAAGCTCCGGCGCCTGAGCGCAAGTCTTCGGCATCGGGGCAAACCGTTCCAGTCCCGGGACTCAATCCGAACGATCCGGGATTTGAAACCACGATTAGTACGAGCCAGAAGGAGGAACAGGTCTTCAGGGACGAGAATTTACTCCAGCGGCAGGGCTTGACGGGAAGATGGAATGGCTTTCGCGATCGCATGGAAGAACACGGGGTCACCATCGAATCAGTCTACACCAGTGAATCAGCGCACAGTTTCGGCGGCGGTATCTATAACAAGAAGGGCACAAAGTATTACGACAAGCTGGCCTTTGCGATCAAGCTGGATACTGAACTGGCCAGGATGTGGGATGGAGGCACACTGTTCATTTACGCCATACGCAATCAGGGCGGGAATTCGACCATCCTGTTCGATAACCTGCAGGTTGCCAGTACGATCCTGGCCCCTAATCAACTCCTCATACACGAAGCCTGGTATGAACAGAATTTCGCCGATGGGAAAGTATCCCTGCTGGCTGGTTTATACGGCATTAATTCGGAATTCTATGTATCCGATTATGCCAGCCTTTTCATCAACACCTCATTCGACTTCGGCCCGGAGATTGTCGTCAATGTACCGACATCGATTTATCCGCGCATCGGGTTTGGTGCGCGCATTCGTGTTGAACCCACCCGGGGCAACTACATGTTGCTTGGTATTTTTGATGGCAACCCAGCTACGCGCGCCATTAGCACGAAAGATGGCGCTATGGTGATCGGTGAAATCGGGCACTATTGGGATGGCGGTTCTTACAAAGCCGGATACTGGAAACATACCGCCAGGAAGCAATTCGACGGTACTGTTTTTAACAATGATTACGGCTATTACCTTTCAGTCGATCAGCGTTTGATCCATTTTGACCATGGCGGTACGATCGGGTTGTTCGCTCAGGGCGGTTATGTGCCGCCGGCACGCAACGAGATCACCGGTTTTTTCACCGTCGGCCTGCGCTTTCACGGTCTGATCCCGACGCGGCATGAGGATGATTTCGGCATAGCGTTCACCAGCGCCCGTACTCATCGCAGTCCGGAAAACCTTATCGAGATAACTTATCGTGTGGAACTGACTCGCTGGTTATCGATCCAGCCATCTTTTCAGATGATACAAAATCCGGGAGGCGATCCGACATACGCAACGAATCGGGTCGGTTTCTTGCGACTTCAGGTTACACTCTAGAGCCAATTACAAAACTCGTGGAGGCTGGATCAATCTCCCCGAAAAGCTGACGGCTATCCGGCCATCGCATCCTCAACCATCAATTGAATCGCATCACCTCCACGCCAGTCGTCCTTCTGTAACTGGCCGATCAGCGATACGGTCTGACCGGGTCGGAGCACGTCGCTCCAATCATTGCCGTTAAATACAATGGCATCCAGCCAGTGAACGCCATCACTGACCTTAATCCGAATCACGCCACCCTTTAAATCACGGCGGTCAGCAATATGTACATCCCGCACCAGCCATGTACAGGCCGGATTGCCGCATCCAACGGGCTCAAAGCGCCGTAAACGCTCCGCCAGACCGATATGCATCGCACTTAAGGCAAGCATTCCATCAATGGCCTGAACACGGGCGCCACCCGCGCTTTCCCGCTGTTCTGAAACAGCGGCCCCAAAGGCAACAACAAAATTATCCCACGCACCTGTCCTGATCGTGCCTCCGCCCGCACCGGCATGGCCGCCAAAGCCTTCGAGGCAGTCACTGCATGCATTCAGCAATTTTCCCACATGAAATCCCGATCCGCCACGCAATGAAATGCGAATTCTATCGTCAGGTGTTACAAATCCAACGGCCGCCGGTCTGTTATGTTTGCGCGCAAGCCTTCCCGCGGCCAGTCCCACCACGCCTGCGTGCCAACCCTTGTCATAAGCGGCCAGAGTATCGGCGCCATTCAGTCTGGCTTCGACCTGTTTGAACACCTCCGCTTCCACCTTCTGCCGCTGCTTGTTGGTTTCATCCAGCACCCTGGCCAACTGTTCCGCTTCATCGTCATCATGCGTGGATAACAACAGCATTGCTTCCTCTCCATGCCGCATACGTCCAGCCGCATTGATGCGTGGCGCCAGAGAAAAACCGATGGTTTTCGCCGTGACTGTTTTCCTGATTCTGGCCACCCGCATCAGCGCCGCCATGCCCAAAGAGGGCTTTGTGTTGAGTCGTTGCAAGCCGTGATGCACCAGAATCCGGTTCACACCGACCAGATCCATCACATCGGCCACCGTTGCAACGGCGACGCGGTCCAGTAACTTCCGCAGATCGTACCCGGGTAGTTTGCCCTTCTCCTTCAACCGTTTCCACACCGCCATGAGAAGAAAAAAGGCGACCCCCGTACCACACAGTTTCCGATCGGCAAAACCACAATCATGGCGTGCCGGATTGATCAATGCAAAAGCATCGGGAAGTTCCGATTCGGGTAAATGGTGGTCGGTAACAATCAGATCAAGCCGGAGCTTCTTCGCTTCGATACAGGCATCAAAGCATGTCGTTCCGGTATCCACGCTAACGCCAATCCGGGCGCCTGCTTCACACGCTTTTTGCAGCGCTATCCTGTCAATCCCGTGTCCGTCATCCGCCCGGTGTGGAATGGAGAACGATATTTCCGCACCCGTAGCGCGCAGGGCTTCCACCAATATTGCCGTGCCGCTGACGCCGTCCGCGTCGAAATCGCCAAAGATATGAATCTTCTCGCCTTCAAGAACAGCCTCGGCGACGCGGCCCGCCGCCTTCCCCATATCCGTGATCCCAAAGGGATCGGGCAAATCGGCCAGTTGTGGCGAAAAAAATGGATCAGCCTCGATCAAACTTCTGGCAGAAAGCAGTCCGTTCCAGGCAGTCAGCGGATCATCGGCAGCAAGCGGGCTGTTTCTCCATGCCAGCTTACGTCCTCTGACTGTCTTTTCTTCAGGTAGCATCTATCAGATCGAAGAAAATGAGTCGAGTCGATCGTTGACCCATGATGCATTCATAAGAAGTCATCAAAGCGCCGCCTGTCTGTGTGCAGCGCACAGGCAGGAACAAAGGAACCGGCAAGGGTGCGGCGGCATTGATGAATGATACGGGCTAAATGGTAGTTTACCTGCAACATAGTCATGGCGTAAGATACAGGTATGTCAGCAAACAACCATGAATCATCACGCCGCAACATTTGATTATCTGATTATCGGAAGTGGCGCCGCAGGTCTCTTTGCCGCCAACCGGCTGGCGGAGCATGGCCGGGTCGCCGTGATCAACAAGGGGAAATTTTCCGAATCCAATACATGGTATGCGCAAGGCGGCATTGCCGGCGTAACCGGCAGGGATGATTCCGTTGAAGAACATATCTCGGACACCCTGCAGGCGGGTGCGGGCCTGTGTCACGAAGATGTCGTCCGTGAAATCATCAGCCGGGGAGGCCCCGTCATCCATGAGCTGGCAGCACTGGGTACGCCATTTGACACTGAAGGTGAACAATTACACCTCACCCGCGAGGCGGCGCACTCGCACCGGCGTATCGCGCATGCCAAGGACGCCACAGGCCAGGCCGTCAGCAAGGCTTTGCTAAGTCCGGTGGAAAACAACCCGAATATCACCTGTTTCCAGCATCATATGGCCGTCGATGTCATTACAGCGCGGCATTTGGGACGCTACATGCAGGGGCCGGACCGCTGTCTGGGAGCCTATCTGCTAACGCCAAAGGGCGAGGTTATCACGATCGCAGCCCGGCACACGATTCTGGCAACGGGCGGCGTCGGCAAGGTGTATCTCTTCACTTCCAACCCGTACGTTGCTACCGGCGACGGTATCGCCATGGCATGGCGCGCCGGATGTCCCGTCATGAATCTCGAATTCATTCAGTTTCACCCCACATGCCTGTTCAGCCCCGGCGGTTCGACGGAGCTTCTCACCGAGGCGCTGCGCGGTGAGGGCGCCTGCCTGACCGATGCGCACGGACGTCGCTTCATGCCGGATTACGATGAGCGCGCCGAACTTGCGCCACGCGATATTGTAGCCCGCGCCATCGACCATGAAATGAAAAAGCAGGGCTGCGATCATATGTATCTCGATGTCCGCCCGCTGGGGCAAAAGAAGATTGAAAAACATTTCCCCAACATTTTGAAGCGGCTCAGGCAAACCGGCATCGATATGCGCCATGAACCGGTCCCCATCGTTCCCGCGGCACACTACATGTGCGGCGGCGTGCGGACTGATGTAAGAGGGCGCACGCCGATCAACGGCTTGTATGTCATTGGCGAGGCTGCCTGCACAGGCCTGCACGGCGCCAACCGGCTGGCCAGCAATTCACTGCTGGAATGTCTGGTCATGGGGGATCTGTGCGCAGAATCAATCAGGGAAGAAGCGACCACTGACTCGTCGCTACGCCTGCCTGAATGGGATGCCAGTGGCGTGGCGCCGGAAACCGAGCGCGTGCAGATCAAACAGAACTGGGAGGAAATCCGTACGGCCATGTCCAATTACGTAGGCATCGTCCGTTCCGATGAGCGCCTGCGCCGGGCGCGCCGCCGTCTGTCCATGATCCGCGAGGAGATCGCCTCCTATTACTGGCAGCACCCCATAGGCCGCGACCTGATTGAGCTACGCAATCTGTCACTTGTCGCCGAACTGATCGTACGCTCGGCGCAAAACCGTAAGGAATCGCGGGGTCTGCATTATTCAACGGATTATCCAAATTTAATGGCGGAGGCTCGCGATACCATTCTTGTGCCGAATTCGTTGTGATGTATGCGGGCAACCTGAAACGCTGCTTGCATATTTGCATGACCGGAACCGTGCAGGGCGTCTGTTTTCGCTACTACGCCAAAAGGGAAGCGGAGCGGCTGGGCGTGACGGGATATGTTCGCAATTTACCGGGCGGTAGCGTTGAAACCCTGATCTGCGGTAATGCGAAACAGTTGGATAACATGCAACAATGGCTTTCGCACGGACCGGAAATGGCGCATGTGGATGGCTTGAAGACGTGTGAGGTAACGCCAGAAAATTTCCCCGACAGTTTCAGAATTATCTGACCCGGGTTTCGGCAGCGATCAGCTCAGGGATTGGCGCGCTCCGGCTTCAGACCCATGGCCTTCATGACGGCAAACAGGTCTTCACGCATGCCTCGCGGCAGAAGGGTCAGGGGTAAACGTAACTCCCGGTCCATCCATCCCATCATGGCGCAAGCGGCTTTTACGGGAATCGGGTTGGACTGCATAAACATGGCCTGATTTAACTCACGTAGCGCAAGCTGCGCCGTACGGGCCGTCACAAAATCATCGGAACTCATGGCGGAGGTCAACTGCTTCATCTGCCCGGGTACAAGATTGGACACGACGGAAATTACGCCATGCCCGCCCAGCGCCATAAACGGCAACACGGTCGCATCATCACCTGAATAGAACCTGATGCGCCCGTCGCAAGCATCCAGCGTGTGCGCCAACTGCTCCATATTGGCCGTAGCATCCTTGATGCCAACGATATTACTGATATACGACAAGCGCCCAACCGTTTCCGGCAGGATATTCGAATTCGTCCGTCCCGGCACATTGTAGATCATCTGTGGCAGATGCACGGCCTCGGCCACCGCCTTATAGTGTTGATAAATACCCTCCTGCGTCGGCTTGTTGTAATAGGGAGAAATCAGCAGAGCAGCGTCGGCGCACAGTTCCCTGGCTGCTTGCGTCAGTTCGATGGATTCAGCCGTGTTGTTGCTGCCGGTTCCGGCGATGACGGGCACGCGGCCACGGACATGTTCCACAGCAATGCGAATCAGACGCTTGTGTTCCGCGAAACTGAGCGTCGCCGCCTCACCCGTGGTTCCGGCAGGCGCCACGGCATCCACGCCAGCTTCAATCTGCCGATCCAGATGTGCGCGGAATGCATCCTCGTCGATTTCACCGTTCTTGAAGGGTGTGACCAGCGCCGTCATCGTACCATGAAACATGGGAACCTCCGTGACCCCGAACTATAACCGCTTTACCGCCGCGCGGAAGGGCGGGCTAGGATTCCGTAATCTATCCTGCATTATTCATGAAGCGTCGAATAGCGCTTGCCGGAAGCTGTTCGCCGGGTTTTTCGGACAAGGCCTCGAAAATCACCGTTGTTTGCGTATAGTTGCGCGCCTGAGGAATATGATGACAGTTAACGTGACATACGAAACGGATGATTTGCGTATTGTGGGGGTGGATGAGGTGATTCCGCCCGAGCAGTTGCACAGGGAGCATCCGATCAGCGAACGGGCGGCGAAAACCACCTATGAGGCCCGGCATGCGATCCGGGATATTTTAAGGGGTGAGGATGATCGCCTGCTGGTCGTCGCCGGACCCTGCTCCATCCACAGTCCGGATGCCGCCCGCGAGTATGCCCGGCGACTCCGAAAGTCTCACGGGGAACTGGCGAATGATTTGCTGATCGTCATGCGCGCCTATTTCGAAAAACCGCGCACCACAGTGGGTTGGAAGGGATTGATTAACGACCCGAATCTCGACGGTACCTTCCAGATTAACAAGGGACTGCGCCTGGCGCGGCAATTTTTGCTGGACGTCAATGAGATGGGCATGCCTGCCGGAACCGAATTTCTCGACCTTATCAGTCCACAGTATGTGGCGGATCTGGTAAGTTGGGGCGCGATCGGAGCGCGCACCACGGAGTCCCAGTCCCACCGTGAACTGGCCAGCGGACTTTCTTGTCCGGTCGGTTTCAAGAATGCAACCGACGGCGGACTCAGAGTGGCCGTGGATGCCATCCGTTCGGCCTTGCACCCGCATCATTTCATGTCGTTGACCAAACAGGGTCGATCGGCCATTTTTTCCACTTCGGGAAATGAGGATTGCCATATTATCCTGCGCGGCGGACACGAGCCTAACTATGATGCGGCCAACGTACGGCGGGCCTGCGATGAACTGGAAGCGGCAGGCCTTGAATCGCGCCTGATGATCGATTTTTCCCATGCGAACAGCCGCAAACAGCATGCGCGCCAGTTACTCGTTTGCCACGATGTGGCCGGGCAGGTTGCCAGCGGCAATACGTGTATCATCGGCGTGATGATTGAAAGCCATCTGCTTGCCGGGCGCCAGGACGTGATTCCCGGGCGTGAACTGGTGTTTGGCCAAAGCGTGACCGATGCCTGTGTTGGCTGGGAAGATACTGAAATGATGTTGCATGAATTAGCCGAGGCCGTGCGCAAGCGGCGCGATGATTGATCGGCGGTAACTACT
>CAYOUW010000093.1:0-7438 GCA_964407235.1 uncultured Zetaproteobacteria bacterium
CCGTGCCGCAAATGCCCAGAATATGAATATGTTTAATCTGCATTATTCATAAATCATCGCGACGATTGACTTGGGTTTGCGGTCTTTTTTCGTATAAAGGGAAGGGCCATCCATGGCCTGGATTGAAGCACAAGCCGGGCAAGACAGAAAGTGGTAAATGCGGCAGGATCGCCCCATGCAAGTTCAACCACTGGAAAAAGTCGTTGAGGAAACGGGGGAAAACCCCGACGCCAGCATCATCTGGCTGCATGGCTTAGGTGCGGACGGGCACGATTTCGAACCCATTGTCACAGAATTGGGTCTTCCCGATGATCTGTCGGTGCGCTTTGTCTTTCCTCATGCGCCCGCCATTCCCGTAACCATCAATAACGGTTACATCATGCCTGCCTGGTATGATTTCAAGCCAACAGGACAGGGCATTGAACATGACGAGAAAGGCATAGCACGTTCTACCAAACAGATTCAGTTGTTGATTGAGCAGCAGGAAATGTACGGCATCGCACCGGATCGCATCATCCTCGCCGGATTCTCGCAGGGTGGCGCGATGGCAATCCATTGCGGTCTGCGACAGCCCGGACCTATGGCAGGAATCATGGCATTATCCTCTTATCTGCTGATGCCGGATCACAGGGAAGATGAAATAAAATCCGTTGCATGCTCCGCGCCAATATTCATGGCGCATGGCGTGGACGATCCTGTTGTGCCTTACGCCGTGGGCGAGATCTCGCGCCGGAAGCTTGAAGCGGCAGGCTGCCATATCGAATGGCATAGTTACCCGATGGAGCATCACGTCTGCCCACAGGAAATCAAGGACATTGGTTTATGGATTAGCGGAATCCTCAAGAAGGGATATTGACCGCCGGTTATGTCAGGCAGGCGATTCATGAATCGTCCGGGTTAGTACGAAACTCATCAGTACTTGCCATGGCACATTTTCCTGCGGTGCATATCCTCGAGCCGTTTTTTCTGTTTGGCTGAGAGCATCGCCTTGATATCATGCAACTGGATGACGAAAGCGCGCCAGAGGCCAGCCTCCAGTGCGCCGATTTGCGTGAGCTTTTGATCCACGGCCTTTACGTCAATAGAGTCGGCCATTATCAGACGGCGCAGGTCTGTGCGCGCCGCGAACAGTTGTGACTCCGCCACGCTGTTCTTTTCAATATAGGCATCGCGCAGTTTTATCAGGCGGCTAATTTGCTGGCTGCCAAGCTGTAACGTATCCGCCATTTTCAGGAAATGTACCGCGGCATTGTGCGGACCGCGCATGTGCGGGTGATGATAGCCATGTTGCGGCATATTCATATGCATGGTGGCCGCCTGAGAGCTTGGGATGGCGAGTATGAGTGTTACCAGTATGAACAGGGTGCGGATAAAGGGTCGTTGCTGATGGGTCATCGGTGTTCTCCTCGTAATGGTAGTAACCGTCAGGAATATTCGTGCGGCGTATGGCTATGGTTAGCCAGGGGAATATATGTTTACTCGCTTGATCTTGCAAGCAGGGTGTAAAGGATGCGGAGGTCATGAAGGTCTGTTCATGCGTAATTCACGCTTTCCTAAGGCTTGGCGTATACAGTTTCTTCTGTCCGGCGCCCTCCCTCCTCCCCTCCCTGGGGCATCGGACACATAGCCCCGGTTCCTGCCGGGGCTATCTTTTTCAGGTATGTTACGCCGATTTTCTTATTTGCAAGGGGATCGTGAATGTAACAGGACCATGGACGTGCTTTTTACGACTTCATCATCAATCGTTCAGGATAAGAACCCGTTATTGACCTTTGATCGGTCAGCGTCCAATTTCCGGACATGGAAAGGATGGCAAGGGTTGCGGTTCCCTGTATCCCGCATCATGTGACGCAGTGTGGTGCTGTAGCATGTGTCACATGATTGGAATTAATCGTGCGGTGATTCTGGCGGCGGGACCGGGATCCCGGTTAAAGTGGCTGACTCACAATCGTCCCAAGGCGTTGATGCCTCTTTCCGGAGAGCCCGTAATCGTGCGCCTCATACGTAAGCTGGCGTCACAGGGGATTCGTGATATTGCTATCAATATCCATCACCATGCGGATCAATTGATTCAGTCCTTGAGCGATGGATCACGGTTCGGGGTCCGATTGTATTTCAGTCGTGAAAAACAACTGCTTAATTCCGGCGGCGGGGCGTGTCAGGCAATGGAACTGCTTCCCGGCTACGGTCTTTTGGTGATTCATAATACCGATGTGTTGAGCGATATAGATGTACGGATCCTGGCAAGATCATGCCCAAATTCGGGTGCCTGTCTTTCTCTGGTGAGCAATCCCGTACATCATCCCGAGGGTGACTTTAGTCTGCGCGCCGGGCTGGTTTCGATTTCACCGGATGGTTATCCGCGTTATACCTTTTCCGGGGTGTCTGTGTGGGAACAGAGCGCGTTTGGCGCATGGTCTCCGGGTCAGCCTTTTTCGCTGACTGAAGCAATTCGCCGCCTTGCGGATGAACGTCGTTGTACTGGCATATTGCACGATGGGTTGTGGCTGGATATGGGCCGCCCGCGTGATTTGATACAGGCGGGAAGGTGCAAAGGAACAAGTGAGGGTGCGGCAGTATTGCTGAAGAGTCCCGGTTAGGAGATTCCTTGCGGATGGGTTCCTTATCCCGCCGCACAGCGGCTTTGTTTCATAAGCGCGATGAGAAACTCCACATTACCTTTGGGACCGCGCAGAGGAGATTCAATGATGCCTTTAATGGATACGCCTTCCAGTATCAATGCCGCCTGTTTCACTTTTTCGACTGCGCTGGCCCGCGCTGCCTCATCACGTACCACGCCTTTGGATAACCGCTTTGATCCCACTTCAAACTGCGGTTTGATCAATGCCACGCACCAGCCGCCGGAGGCAAGGTATTTCCACGCCAGTGGTAATACCGTCACCAGGGAAATAAACGAGGTGTCAACCACCAGCGCATTGATGTTCTCCGGCACCTGTTCCCGCGTTAAGTCCCGGATATGCGTTCGCTCAAGGTTGATAACGCGCGTATCCTGTTGTAGCCGGTAATGCAGTTGCCCCCGACCCACATCCACGGCATAGGATCTAACCGCACCGCGTTGCAGCAGGCAATCGGTAAATCCGCCCGTGGACGCGCCCACATCCAGGCAGACCGTCCCTTCCACCTTGAAGCCGAAGCACTCTAGCGCAGCCTCGAGTTTCAGACCGCCGCGGGACACATAGCGTAGCGTTTCCCGCACCTCGATGCCCGTATCCGACTGAACCTGAGTTCCCGGTTTGGCGGCTTTCTGGCCGTTGACATAAACCAGTCCCGCCATGACCAGACGTTGCGCCTGCGCGCCGGTTTCGGCCAGGGATCGTTCAGTCAACAGATGGTCAAGACGAACTTTTTTTGGTTTGGATACGTGGGTCAAATCAGACTTCATCATGAACATTGCAGGTTAGAAAAGGCTCCGCAAACGGGCTTCGATACACTTCCCATCCAACCAGAGATCATGCAGGATTTCGGCTTGCGTACCATGTGCGGGGAATGTATCCGGCATGCCCATATTTGCAAACGGACCATGCCAGCCATGTGCCAGCGCCAATGCCGCAATGGCCTCGCCAATGCCGCCCTGTTCCGCACCTTCTTCCACCACCAGGATCGGTTTGCTTTTTTTCATATGCGCCAGGATACATGCAGTATCCAGTGGTTTGATAAACCGAAGATTGAGCAAAGTCAGATGTTTGTTATCCTTCTTACGCATAGATTCTACAGATGCCAGCGCATCACGAACACGGCTGCCTACAGCCACGACAAGGCCATCTTTCCCTTCCTCCAGCACCTCCGCCTTGCCTGCATCCAATACTTTCGGCGCTCCCCTTTCAACGTTGAAGCCACAGCCTCGCGGATAACGAATAGCACTGGGACCATCCAGTTTGATTGCGGTCGCCAGCATATCCGCCAACTCCGCCTCATCCTTGGGCGCCATCATTGTAATGTTGGGAATACAACGCAAAAAGGCTATATCAAAGGCCCCTGAATGCGTCGCCCCGTCAGCACCCACGACGCCGGCCCGATCCATGCAAAAGACCACGGGAAGATTCTGAATACATATATCGTGAATAACCTGATCATAGGCCCGCTGCATAAAGGTCGAATAAATGGCCACGACGGGTCTTAAGCCTTCCACGGCCAAACCACCGGCAAAGGTTACGGCATGTTGCTCGGCAATACCCACGTCAAAGAAGCGGTCCGGATGCCGCTTGGCAAAACGGGACAAACCCGTGCCACCGGGCATGGCGGCGGTAATGGCCACGATTCGCTCGTCACCGTCGGCCAGATCGGCCAGCGTGTCGGCAAACACTTGTGTATAGGTGGGAGGCTGCCCCGTTACCTTGATCGGTTCGCCCGTCTCCATATTGTATGGGCCCAGGCCGTGCCATGTTTCAGGATCCTCTTCCGCCGGAGCGAAGCCGAGCCCTTTTTTGGTTACGATATGCAGCAAAACGGGGCCGCCCAGATTCTTGCAATTTTCCAGGGTTGGCAACAGGTGATCAAAATCATGCCCGTTGATGGGTCCAATATAACGAAATCCCATTTCTTCAAACAATGTGCCTGGCGTCAGCATGCCCTTGACGTGCTCCTCCAGGCGTTTGGCGGCCTCCAGGGCCACGGGCACTTTTTCCAGAACCTTGCGCGTGGCGTCTCGTACATTGGTGTAGGCCTTGCCTGTAATCAGGCGGGCAAGATAGGCGGACATTGAACCCACATTGGGAGCAATGGACATTTCGTTATCGTTAAGAATTACCAGCAGGCGGCGTTTGCTCCCTCCGGCATTATTCAGGCCCTCAAACGCCATGCCTCCGGTCAACGCGCCATCGCCAATAATGGCAATGACGTGCTTGTCCTCCCCGTTTATATCACGCCCGGTCGCCATACCGAAGGCCGCGGAAATCGAGGTGCAGGCGTGCCCGGCGCCAAAGGGATCATGTTCCGATTCAGAACGTTTGGTAAATCCGGAAAGCCCGCCGTACTGGCGAATGGTCGGCATACGTTCCAGCCTTCCGGTCAACATCTTATGGGGATAAGCCTGATGCCCCACGTCCCAGATTATACGATCACGCGGTGAATCAAACAGCCGGTGCAGGGCGATGGTGAGTTCAACCACGCCAAGCCCGGCGCCCAGATGGCCGCCAATCGGCGCCAGCGTCCTGATAAGGTAATTCCGCATCTCCATCGCCAGTTGCGGCAATTGATCCGCGGTCAGACGTTTCACGTCATCGGGTCCGTGAATACCGGACAGTAACGGGTATGCATTCATGTCTTTCGCTCCAGAATATAGGCGGCAAGCGCCTTCAGGTGGGCGCCATTCTCACCCAACGGGGCCAATGCCTCAACGGCAAGCTCGCACATCTCGTCCGCAATTTCACGCGCCCGCTCCAGCCCGAGCAAGGAGACATAGGTAGCCTTGTGTTGCGCGGCATCCTTGCCAGCGCTCTTTCCAAGCGCATCGCTGCTACCCGTTGCGTCCAGAATGTCATCGGCAATCTGGAACAACAGCCCCACCGCCTTGCCATACCGCGAACAGGCGTCCACTCCGGTTGCATCCGTCTGCGCCAGCATGGCGCCAGCCTCGCAGCAATAGCGCAGTACGTCACCGGTCTTGTGAACATGGATACGCTCGATCTCCAGCACGTCCCGCACGGTTTCTTTTTCGGCCAGCATATCCAGCATCTGGCCGCCCACCATACCCCGGGCTCCCGCAGCCATGGCAAGGCGCCTAATCAGTTCCACGCGCAAACCCATCGGCGCATCCACTTCCGTCAGCAATGCAAAGCTCAGGGATTGCAGTGCGTCGGCGGCAAGTACGGCGGATACCTCATCGAACTGCTGATGGCAAGTCGGCTTCCCGCGCCGTAGATCGTCATCGTCCATGCAAGGCAAGTCATCATGAATAAGCGAATAGGTATGCATACACTCAATACTCATCATTGCAGGCATGATGCCGCCGCCTCCGCCACAGGCTGAAAAACACTCCAGCATCAGCGCCGGACGAATACGCTTGCCGCCAGCCATCAGGCTGTAGCGCATCGCTTTCCACAGGCGTTCAGGGATGCCTTTGCGGCGCACTTCCAGCATCGCGTCAAGCGCGGCATTGACCCGTTCCGCGGCCTGTTTTAATCGTTGATGTGGCATCCGTTATTCGTTTTCGTTTTCTTTTTTGTTCAGAACCTGAAGCCGTTGATCCGCCGAATCCAGCAACGCCTCACAACGCCGGGTTAATTTCACCCCTTCTTCAAATGCCGCCACGCTTTCTTCCAGTGGCAATTGGCCGGACTCAAGTTTCTCGACCAGTGCGGTTAAACGCGCCAGCGCCTGTTCAAAGCTCAGAGCATCCGTTTTGCCGCCAGAAGATTTCGATTCAGCCACTTGCCACCCCGGTCATCCGGATTTATTTGAGTCACCTGCAACATCCGGGCGGATGCGCGACTCTTCTATTCCGGCCATTGTAGAGGACGAGCGGACAGGGTCAATGCTGTCTCAACAGAGCCTCAACAGGCGCCGCTATTCCTGATAATCTTGGCGAATGGACCATGATGAACGCCTGCGCATCATCCGGCGCACACAGCAGACCTACCCTCATTCTGTCGCCGAGCAGGAAGCGGAGGTGTTTCGTGTTTTGAACTATGAAAAACCATCATGTATCATCCTGACCGAACACCCTCCCTTGTTCACTATCGGCACATCCGGCCACAGGAATGACGTACTGCTTGAAGACATTGACGGGGAGCGCATCGATGTCTTTCCCACAGGTCGCGGTGGCGAAGTTACGTATCACGGACCGGGCCAACTGGTCGTTTACGTCATTGCCGATTTGCGAAAAGAACGGGATCTGCATAAACATGTCTGGCGCCTGGAAGAGATGGTTCTTCGTACGCTGGCGGATTTCAGCATCACTGCGGGACGTAGTGAACGTGGCATTGGTGTGTGGGTGAACGGCAAAAAGATCGCTGCGGTTGGCGTGCGTTGCCGCAAATGGATCAGCTACCACGGCGTAGCCCTGAATATTGCACCCAACCTTAAACATTTCTCCGGAATTGTTCCCTGTGGTATGCGCGATACGCCTGTTACTTCCATGCAGAGGCTGGGCGTTCAGACGAACAGAGGTGAAGTGGAGAAAGCTCTATTGCTGCATGCCAACCATCTGTTCGCTGTTCCGCGTCACGTCTTGACGATGTGAACTCCCGATGCATCGGGAGACTGCTTCCATTGCCAGATTCGAGAGTTCCAGCATGGCAATCATTGCCCCGCTGCTGGAACAGATGGATGAGTGGCCGGGAGATAGGCACATCCTCTGGAAAAACCCTGTGCAGATCGCAATAAACCCTTAGCAGTTCGTCGTTGTTCAATGCCATGGTATCTATCTTAGCCGAAATAATCCTGTTGGGAAGCGACATGCATGCATGTATGCTCCCGC
>CAYOUW010000094.1:0-7273 GCA_964407235.1 uncultured Zetaproteobacteria bacterium
GGCTTCCCATAAGTAGTTGACAACCATGGATGTCAGATGTAGCAAGCTCCTATTGCCATTGATTGGCGATTCTTTTTCCAACAACCCACCATTGTTTGTTTAACATCAATCAATAACCATTTTTCGGAGTGAAAATATCGTGTCATCCAATGTTTCTGAAGTAAACGCTCAATTTGTTGATACAGAAAACGAAGCAGCAACAGAGAAAAAACCGGTCGCCCGTGGAAGACGGCGAAAGCCAGATACGGATGCCGGAGAAGAAAAAACTACCAGAGAGGAAACAAAATCAGATTCTTCCGCGGATAGCCCGGACGAAGGTCAACCGTCACGTTATGGTGGAAATCGTACCCGGCGTAAAAATGCTGAAAACCGTGGGCACAGGCGCAGGAACGAGCATGCTGAGGAAACGCTTTCGGAGGATGCCAAAGGCATTCAGATGAACCTGCGTGAAGTTTCGCAGATGGCGCCGCAGACGTTGCTTGAATTGGCCGAGTCCCTCGGCATTGAAAATGCGGCGGGTATGCACAAGGCGGAACAAGTCTTCGCCATTCTCAAGGCCCATGCCCAGCGTAGCGGAACCCTGTACAGTGAGGGCGTGCTTGAAATCCTTCCTGACGGTTTTGGTTTCCTGCGCTCACAGGAGGCGAATTACCTGGCAGGCCCTGATGATGTTTATGTTTCCCAGAACATGGTTCGACGGTGTTCACTGCGTAAAGGCGATACGGTATCGGGTGAAATCAAATCACCGCGTTCCGGCGAACGCTACTTTGCGCTCAAGACTATTGATCTGATCAACGGTGAAGAGCCCAAGGTTGCCAAGACCAAGGTGCTGTTCGATAACCTGACGCCGCTATATCCGGATAGCGGGCTAAAAATGGAAGTGGAAGGATCAAAGGACATCATCGGCCGCGTGATTGACATCGTTTCTCCCATCGGGGGCGGACAACGCGGTTTGCTGGTGGCGCCGCCGCGGACGGGCAAGACCATGATGATGCAATCCATCGCCCATTCCATCGAGGCCAATCATACGGGCGTCGTACTGATGGTGCTGCTGATTGATGAGCGACCGGAAGAAGTGACCGATATGAAGCGTTCGGTGAAGGGCGAGGTGATTTCATCCACCTTTGACGAGCCGGCGCAGCGCCATGTTCAAGTAGCCGAAATGGTCATTGAGAAAGCCAAACGCCTGGTGGAACATGGCAGGGATGTGGTCATTCTCCTGGATTCCATTACCCGCCTGGCCCGCGCCTACAACATCGTTGTACCGTCCTCCGGCAAGATCCTGTCCGGTGGCGTGGATTCCAATGCACTACACCGTCCCAAACGATTCTTCGGCGCGGCGCGCAATATCGAAGGGGGTGGCAGCCTGACGATTATCGCCACGGCATTGGTGGATACCGGTAGCAAAATGGACGAGGTGATCTTCGAAGAGTTCAAGGGTACCGGCAATATGGAAATTAAACTGGATCGGAAACTGGTGGATAAGCGTGTTTTCCCGGCCATTGATATTGCGCCTTCGGGCACTCGCAAGGAAGAATTGTTGATTGATCGCGAGGTGCTACAGAAGATTTGGGTGCTGCGGAAGATTCTATCTCCAATGGGAACCGTGGGTGCGATGGAATTCCTGCTGGATAAACTGGGACAAACTAAAAATAATGATGAGTTCTTTGACAAGATGAACCAGTAACGACTCAAAAAGGTGCGTAGCCGCGCATGCGGACGACCGACGAGAGGTTCGTTGCGCCTGTCTACGCGTATCGTACGTATCTTTTTCGCCCCCAACTGAGGTTTTCAGGTTGAATACTGTTGTTGAAAGGCGGCGATGAAATCGTCCAGCATGTTATGGGGCAAGGTGTTGATACCGGCCGCCGCCTTGCGGCCGCCACCAGTGGGAAATCGCATGCAAAGCTCATCCGCGCCATGCTTGTTGGATAGCGGCGCGCGCACGCTGATGCGATAATTGCCACAGGATAACTGCGTCAGAAGCGCATGCGCACGGTTCGGATGCCGGCGCGCCAGCGTATTGCCGAACACGCCGGAGATACGGCGCGCCCAGGCCTCGTCCGGCAGCATAATCACCGCTGTCGTATCCGTTTCGGCATGGACAGGCGTGTGCCCGGTGCGCTTCATATCCGCCGCATAGCCCTCGGCCAACACCTTGTACGCATCGGATGCGGCGATGAAATCGAACGGATCCCCGAAAGGCCGTATTGCGCGATACAGATCGGCCGGATGGAAATACAGGTCGTCCGGCGTCACCCCATATCCGTTGTAATTGAGCAACGCGCCCAAATGCTCAAGCTGCCCCAATTGAGACCCATTCAGTTCAAGCGGCGCCGCGGCTTTCCTTGCGGCATCAAACAGATTGTCGCCAAACGCCGCAGCCACGGCCCAGGAAAGATACAATCCGTTCAGATACGCATTGACCAGGAGGCTTGTACAGACATCGGCGGCTGTATCGATATGCGTATGAAGGCGATCGAAAACCGGAATATCACCAGCAAAATGATGATCGAAATATATCACATTCACCCCGCCATCGAGCAGGCGGATCACCTCTCCACGGTTCGCGTCGAAAGAAATATCGAGCACGGTAACGCGATCTCCAGGTTCAGCGTTCACTCGCTTTACCAGCGCAATGTCACGCTTCACGCCGGTCACCAGTTCCGCATCTTCCGGTTCGGCCAGCCTCAACTGCTGCAGTGCGCAAAGACCGTCGGCATCGCCATTGAATACATCAAAACATGCCATTACCCGTTGCCATGATTGAGAGACCCGCTGCTCAATACCATCCGTTCTCCTTGAACGACAGCACCTCTTTGCCTGCCAGTAAAAAATGGTCCAGAACCTTGATATCCAGCGGAGTGCAAGCCTCGGCCATGCGGTGTGTCAGGGCGATATCCTCTTCACTGGCCCGCGGCGTTCCACCGGGATGATTATGGAAAATGATCATTCCCTTGGCATCCAGCTCCAGCGCACGCTTCATCAGGTTTCGGGGGTAAACCGCCGTACGGTCCACGGTTCCTTCAAACATGATTTGCGTGGCAAGATGCCGGTGCTGTTGATCAGTAAAAATCGCGCCAAAACATTCCATGCCACGCCCCTGCGTCAGAAATCTGAGGTGCGCTTTCACCCTGTCAGGCCGGGCAAACACCTTCTTTCCCGGCAATTCGGAAGCAAGGTAGCGTAATTCGGTCTGTTTGATAATGGTCAGAAATATAGCTGTTTTCTCGCCCGAGCCTTGTACCTGGGCCAGCTCGGAAACGGGCGCGTCAAATACGCCCGCCAGCGTGTCAAAAGTCTTGATCAATCGTTTGGCGACGGGCTTTACGTCCGCACGGGGAATGGTATAGGTCAACAGGAGTTCGATGACCTCATAATCGTGAAACCCATCAAAACCATGCGCGGCAAAACGCGCCCGCAAACGCTCGCGATGCCCTTGAACCGACCCAATATCTTTGTCCATACCCGCATTTATACACTGCTTGCTTTGCATTGAACATCACGTCTATCATGCTCATACTCGCAGCATCTAGCCTGGACTATTCATCAATTGCCGTAATGATTGATTCGGGCCGCTGGCCCTCAGGGCTTCGCCCCACCCTTGCGGGCGTCCAAACGGTCTTTGGCCTTTTTGTGCGAAGGGCCTTTGTTCGCAACGGATTCCGAGGACTGAGGCCGTAGCCATGCATACGGACGACTGACGAGGGATTCGGTGCGAACAAAGGAACAAGCCAGGGGCGCGGCAGTATTGATGAATAATGCAGGCTATAAAATATGAGGTGAAAACATATGTCCGATGTTCTGAGTTCCGAGGAACTGGCGAGGTTCAACCGCCATATCATTCTTCCGCAGGTGGGCCTGGAAGGTCAGGAAAAGCTGAAACGGGCCAGAGTGCTGTGCATCGGCGCCGGCGGTCTGGGCAGCCCCATCTCGCTGTATCTGGCTGCTGCCGGCGTCGGCACGATGGGACTGGTGGATTTCGACGTGGTGGATGAATCGAACCTCCAGCGCCAGATTGCGCATTTTACTGCGGACGTAGGCCGTCCCAAGGTTGAATCCGCCCGCGACAAACTTATCGGCATCAATCCCTTCATGACAGTTAACCTTCATGGCGACGGCATCAAACGGGATAATGTGCGCAATCTGGTGCGCGGATATGACATCGTCGTGGACGGTACGGATAATTTTCCCACCCGCTATCTGGTGAATGATGCCTGCGTACTGGAAAATAAGCCGCTGGTTTACGCCTCTATCTTTCAATTCGAAGGGCAAGCCACCGTATTTCATTACAAGGACGGGCCATGTTACCGCTGCCTGTATCCCGAACCGCCGCCGCCGGGACTGGTGCCTTCCTGTGCCGAAGGCGGCGTACTGGGCGTACTTCCCGGCGTCATTGGCGTTATTCAGGCGACGGAGACCATCAAAATCATTCTTGGACGAGGTTCCACATTGGCTGGCCGCCTGCTGCTGTATGATGCCATGGATATGAAGTTCCGCGAGGTTAAATTACGCCGTGACCCCGCCTGTCCCGCCTGCGGGGATCACCCGACGATTCACGAAGTCGTCGAATATGAACAGTTTTGCGGCCTGCCGCCAACAGAGACAAAGGAGGAGGAAGAAGCGTTGGCTGAAGATGATATCACCCCGGCGCAACTGAAACAGATGATGGATAAGAATCCTGACCTGTTTGTACTCGATGTACGCGAACCGTATGAAATCGCGATTTGCCGTATTGAGGGCACATGGGAAATCCCGCTGGGACAGATACCGCAGCGTTTCGCCGAGGTGCCTAAGGACCGTGACGTGGTGGTGCATTGCAAGCTGGGCGCTCGATCGGCCCAGGCGGTGGAATTCCTCAAATCACGGGGATACGCAAACGTGAAAAATCTGGCGGGCGGCATCATCCGCTGGATTGACGATGTCGACGAATCGCTGAATAAATACTGACCAAAAGCAGGAGAATGCAAACGCCTTCGGCCCGAACACGGACGAGAAGCAAGCAATATTCCCCCGTATTTGAATGGCTGGACCGGCAGCCATACGAACCCGTGTGGCGACAAATGCAGGTACGGGCCAAAGCGGTTGCGAATGGAAAGGCGGAGGAAATCGTCTGGAGCTGTGAGCATGATCCTGTCTATTCGACTGGCCGGCGGGGTGTGGATAATCGCCTTGGCGAGAAACTGTCAGCGCCTTTCATCACAGCCGACCGTGGCGGGGAGACTACGTTCCACGGACCCGGCCAGATCATGCTGTATCCCGTGATTCATCTGCGCGGACGCGGCCTTGGCGTAAAACAATATGTGTGTCTGCTGGAGCAATCGTGCGTGGACGCCCTGGCCAGCCTGGGGGTGCAATCGAGGCTACGCGACGGATTTCCCGGCGTATGGACGGAACAGGGGAAAATTGCGGCTTTGGGCGTACGGATAACCCATGGGGTGGCGTATCATGGCATGGCATTGAACGTGTCGGTCGAACCGCTCTGGTTTGCCGCCATCAAGCCCTGTGGCATCGGTATGCCGGTAACGAATGTGGCACTGTTTTGTACGCCGCCGCCGCTATGCGATCTGGCAAAGATATGGTATGCTCATTTCTGTTTACGGATGAATGTCTGAACATATTTACACAGAGGTAACAAGCCGTTAAGGTTCGCCGCCCTAAAAATCGCACGGCTGCATACCAAACAAAGCTACGCAGGATGTCTCTGGAGGTTGAAAATGGCGCTGAGCAAAACGCAACTCGACAAATTCGGAAAACAGCTCACGATCTGGCGTAAGGAACTTGATGACGGGTTGAATCAAACCCTCCAGTCCATGCATCAGGAAGAGCAAACCGCTTTTCCTGACCCTACGGATCAGGCCACGGTTGAGACGGACCGAAATTTTGATCTCCGTATCTGCGACCGCGAACGCAAACTGATCAAGAAAATTGATCAGGCCCTGAACCGTACTAAGGATGGCGGTTTTGGGATATGCGATAGCTGTGGCGGCAATATCAGCGTGAAACGCCTGCAGGCCCGGCCTGTAACCACGCTGTGCATTGATTGCAAAACATCTCAGGAAATTGAAGAACGCACCCGCGTCGACTGATTCGCGTTAACTGATTTCGCGATGTAAAAGATTTGTGCGGAGGCAATCCCCGAACAACAGGGATGACCTGCGCAGACTGCCGGCTAAACCACTGCCACTGCGATCAGGCTGTTTGCGCTATCGCCGCGTCTGTTTCCTGCGAAGCAACAATCGTATCCTTCTGTAATTCCTCAATCTTCCAGGCGGAAGCATCCGCCAGCAGCGTCTTAACCAAACGATGATTCATATCATGACCGGTGCGCTCGCCTTCAAAAGCGCCGACAACAGGATATCCGGCCAGCGCCAGATCGCCTACGGTATCGAGGATTTTGTGACGTACGCATTCATCCTCATAGCGAAACCCTCCTTCATTCACCACGCGGAAAGCATCCAGAACAATCGCATTCTCAAGCGAGCCACCCAGCGCCAGACCGGCTTTCTGCAGGGCCTCGATTTCATGCAGGAAACCAAAGGTGCGCGCCCGAGCTACCTCGCGGGTATAGGCCTGACTGGAAAAATCCACACTGCCCTTGCGGTTGCGTAACAACGGGTGATCATAGTCGAGTAGATAACTGACCTTGAAACCAATGGCCGGGTGAAGGCTGCAACGTTTGTCACCCTCTTCAACACTCACTTTTTTCAGGATACGCAGTACTTTCTTGGGAGCCGTCTGTTCCTGGATTCCAGCACACTGAATCAGGAAAACAAAGGGCGCCGATGATCCGTCCATGATGGGCACTTCGGGCCCGTCAACCTCTACAATCGCATTATCGATACCAAGCCCGGCCATAGCTGAAAGCAGATGCTCAACCGTAGCAATACATGCACGGTTTTTCCCCAACGTCGTACACATACGCGTATCCGTTACATATTCGGCGCGCGCCGGAATCTTCACACATTCACCGTCAACCACGCGATGGAATACAATGCGCGAATTTTCAGGCGCCGGTTTCAGCGAAAGTTCTACTTTTCGACCGGAATGCAGTCCTATTCCGCTACAGCGGATAGGATGCTTCAACGTTCTTTGCGGTACCATGTATATTTTACCTCCCGAATGCTATCAACCCAAACACTATCCATCGGCTTTCCGCGAACATTCTACCAGTCTTCCAATGCAATCAACGTGATGCATCGCACACTCAAGACTTCCGTATACTGACACAAACCATCTATCCCGAAAAGCCTGTCTGTTACCCCAAGATCCG
>CAYOUW010000095.1:0-7144 GCA_964407235.1 uncultured Zetaproteobacteria bacterium
GACACGTACCGGGAACGTTTCCACATCCTCATAAGCAGGCGGCGTCAGCACTTTCCCGGTTTTGATGCAGAAGCGGGATCCATGACGCGGACAGATAATTTGATCGCCTTCGCATGCGCCGCTCGCCAGTTCACCGCCATCGTGCGTACACGCATCCGCAATGGCAAAAAACTCGCCAGCAAGATTAAATACGGCAACGGGGCCAATTTCCGTACTGATAACTCTTCGGCTACCCGGATCCAATTCATTGACAGGAGCAACATCCACCCATTCCGCCATTAGCCCGGATTCTCCATCCGGTTGCGGATAGGTGGCGCGGCACAGGTGATGCCGGGACGCGCATGCAGGCAAAAAGCATGGCCGTAGCCATGGTTTGCAGCCAAAGGCGCGTATCCGGCGCGCATGGATGCCGCAAAGGGTAGAGCGTTATTCACGCAAGGCAATGGAAAATTATCCACCATACCGACATCAATCATATCTTTCTCGTTCATACGCCGTCCTCATGAAAAATCCGGGCTAAAACATCCCCAGTTGCAGTTTGGCTTCATCGCTCATCATAGAGCGATCCCACGGCGGATCAAATACCAGATCCACGTTAACCTCGGTGACATTGCTCACCGACAGCAGTTTGGCGCGAACGTCCTCGACCAGAATCGGACCCATGCCGCAACCGGGAGCGGTTAAGGTCATCACTACATCGATGCAGTTGCCCTGCTCCAGAGGCTTGATGTCGCAATGATAAATGAGCCCCAGTTCCACAATGCTAACGGGAATTTCAGGGTCGTAGCACGTTCCGAGCGCTTCCCACACCGTATCTTCATCCACCGGACCCCCGGTCCCCTTCGGAGCTTCCGGCTGATCTTCAACATCAAGACCGAGAGCATCCGCATCCCTGTTGTCAATACGCGCCAGATTACCATTGACGTTCACGGTATAGGATCCGCCCAGCGCCTGGGTAATCATGACCTGGCTGCCCTCGGGAATGGTGACTTTCGTACCCACAGGGATCAGCAGCGCATCGCAATCGCGCAATACACCCCTCATTTCGCCAATGTGTGCTGTCATTGATTACTCCGTGGTGGCGGATTCATCGCCCGCCAGGGCTGTATTGAAGGTATGCCAGCATAACGTAGCGCATTTGATGCGCGATGGAAATTCCCGCACGCCACCCAGGACGGCCAGTTTACCCAACCCTTCGACATCCGCGGGCACCGTCGGATCGGAAGTTACCATGTCGTGGAAACGGGAAAACAGCGCTTTGACCTCAGCCATGCTCTTGCCCTTAAGTTGCTCGGTCATCAATGAGGCCGAAGCGGTGGAAATGGCACAGCCAGAACCTTCAAAACTAATATCCCGGATCACGTTTTTATCATCCAGTTTGAAATACAGCGTGAGTTTGTCGCCACACAGCGGATTAAAGCCCTCGGCTTTATTCGTAGCGTCCGGCATGGCATGAAAGTTTCGCGGACTTTTGTTGTGGTCCACAATTACCTGCTGATATAAATCCTTCAGATCAAACATCATGCAAATATTTCCTGTGCTTTTTTGAGCGCCGCAAACAGCGCATCCACTTCTTCCATCGTGTTATAGGCGGCAAAGGATGCGCGCGCCGTGGCCGGAATGCCAAAATGCTCCATCACCGGCATGGCGCAGTGATGACCGGCGCGGATGGCGATGCCTTCCCGGTCCAGAATGGTTCCGAGATCGTGTGGATGCACGCCTTCCAGCGTAAACGACAGGATGCTGGATTTGCTTGCCGCCGTGCCAACCAGACGCAGGCCGGGAAAGGCATTCGCCTGATGCGTCGCGTAATCCAGCAGGGCATGCTCATGGTCGGCGATAAACGTCACGCCCACTGACGCCATCCAGTCGATTGCATGACCAAAACCGATCACCCCGGCAATATTCGGGGTTCCCGCTTCAAAGCGGTAAGGCAGAACGTTGTAGCGTGTTTTCTCGAAGGTCACCATGGAAATCATATCGCCGCCGCCCTGATAGGGCGGCATGGATTCCAGTATTTCCTCTTTGCCATACAAGACGCCGATGCCTGTAGGACCGTACATTTTGTGTGCGCTCATGGCATAGAAATCCGCATCCAGCGCCTGCATATCCACATCCAGGTGCGCCGCGGCCTGCGCTCCGTCCAGCAACACCCTGGCGCCTGCCTGATGCGCCAGGTCAATCATCTTCCTGACCGGATTGATCGTGCCCAGCACATTGGAAAGCTGCGAAACCGCCACCAGTCGCGTGCGTGGAGATAACAGGCGCTCGAATTCCTCGAGGATGACTTCTCCCCGTTCATTGATGGGAGCGACCACCAGTCTGGACCCGACCTGCTCGCACAACAATTGCCACGGCACGATATTGGAATGATGCTCCAGTTCGGTGATCAGGATTTCATCGCCTGCCCTGACGTTGGCCCGTCCCCATGACGCGGCGACCAGATTGATAGCTTCGGTAGCACCGCGCACAAAGATAATTTCGCGTTCCGAACGAGCGTTGATGAAGGCGCACACCTTCTCCCGCGCGGCTTCGAATTTCGCGGTCGCTTTTTCACTCAGGTAATGCACGCCACGGTGGATATTGGCATTTTCCTGCTCGTAGTAGCGTCGTAGCGCATCAATGACGCACCGCGGCTTCTGGGTCGTCGCCGCATTATCCAGATAAACCAGCGGATGGCCGTACACCTGTTGCCGCAGAATAGGAAATTCGGCCCGGATGGCCTGCACGTCCCATGGATTGCTATTTTTGGCGGTCTGTACGCTCATACCATCTCCTGTAATGCATCGCCTTGCGGTAATTTTGCCAATGCGACCTGTTCCAGATACCGGCGCACCGTCACTTCCTTCAACTGCGCCAGCACATCGTCGGCAAATGCAAAGGTGAGTACGTTCCTGGCGAATGCTTCGGAAAGGCCCCGGCTTTGCATATAAAATAATTGTTCCAAATCAAGCTGACCGACCGTTGCACCGTGGGAGCATTTGACCTCATCGGCATAGATCTCCAGTTCCGGTTTGGTATCCACTTCGGCATGATTGGACAGCAGGAGATTGCCATTGGACTGCTTCGCATCCGTGCCGTCCGCACCTTTATGCACCGTCACCTTGCCATTGAATACGGCATGAGCGCGGCCGGAAAGCACCCCCTTATAGTGTTCTTCACTGGTGCAATCGGAGCTTCGATGGTCAATACAGGTATGATGGTCCGTATGCTGCCTGCCACCGATCAGATACAGCCCGTTCAGAACACACGAGGCGTTCACGCCGGACAGGGACACGGCAATATCCACCCGTGACAGCGCCGCGCCGAGCGCCAGTGAATGCGATACAAACCGGCTATCACGAAACTGTTTCACATCGACCCGGCCAAGATGAAATTGCTTTTCCGTCTCCAGTTGCAAACGGTCATGGTAGAGCGTCGCCGCTTCACCAAGGTGCGCCAGCGTAACATTGTTCGTCAGTCCCGCTTCCTCGGAGGCGCCCACATAGTGTTCGATGACATGGGCCGTGGCGCCGTGGCCCATCCAGATGCCGTGACGCATGTGTGATGCGCCGCCGGACACGGCGGCATGCAGCAGATACAACGGCTTATCCAGCTTTACGCCATCGGCGATACAGATGCATGCGCCATCCGGGGCCATGGCCGAGTTGACGGCAATGGCCCCGTTAAACAGAGGTGCGTTCTCATCCATCTCCAGCGCTTTGGCGGCTCTGCCTGCATCGGAGGTCAGCAATGCAGACAAGGGGATGACGGAAACGCCTTCGGGCAAGTTCGGCACATCGCCCTGAAAGCGGCCATTGGCAAAGACCAGACGGTAGGCGTCAAGTTCCGGAATCGCTTGTTCTTCAATGACCTCCGCGGCCAGATTCGCCGCATGAGAAGGCGTCCACCATGTTTCACCGAGGACGGCTGTCAGGCGCGAGAGATCGGTGTATTTCCAGTCCTCATTACGAATTGTCGGCAGCCCGGTCTGTTCATAGACCTGCCATGCGGCATCGCGTAACATTCTGATGGATTGCGTCATATCCCGTTCAGCCTTGCCGAGAGGTCACGGATTGATGAGACAGGGCGCCCGCCTCTTCAAGCACCCAGTCATAGCCGCGCCTTTCCAGCTCCAGCGCCAGTAATTTATCGCCCGTTTTTATAATACGGCCACCGGCCAGCACATGCACGACATCCGGTTCGATATAGTCCAGTAACCGTTGATAATGCGTAATCATGATGATCGCCCGGTCTTTCGAGCGCAACTTGTTGACGCCACCGGCAACGATCTTCAAGGCATCGATGTCCAGGCCGGAATCAGTTTCATCCAGAATGGCGAGTTTGGGTTCCAGCACCGCCATCTGAAAAATTTCGTTACGTTTTTTCTCACCGCCGGAAAAGCCTTCGTTCACCGAACGGCTGATCAGGGATTCATCCATATCCACCAGTTTCATTTTTTCCCTGATAATGGCCATGAAATCCATGGCATCCAGTTCGGATTCGCCCCGATGCTTGCGAATGGCGTTTAATCCCGCCTTGAGCAGATAGACGTTGTTGACGCCGGGAATCTCAACCGGGTACTGAAAGGCAAGGAAGACGCCCTCCCACGCGCGCTCCTCAGGACTTAATTCCAGCAGGTTCTTGCCATGGTAGTGGACGGCGCCCTCCGTGACCTCATAGCCGGGCCGGCCTGCCAGCACATTCGACAGCGTACTCTTGCCGGAACCGTTCGGCCCCATAAGGGCATGCACTTCTCCGGCGTTGATCTCCAGATCAATCCCTTTAAGGATTTCCTTGCCATCCACGCTGGCATGTAAATGTTCAATTTTCAGCATATTCATTCCTTTTCACCACAAAGACACCAAGTCTTTGTGCCTTCGTGTCTTCGTGGTTCATTCTTTGTTATCCCACCGCGCCTTCAAGGCTCACGGCCAGTAATTTTCCTGCTTCGACGGCAAACTCCATCGGCAGTTCGGCAAACACATCCTTGCAGAAACCGTTGACAATCATGCTAACCGCATCCTCTTCCGAAATACCGCGCTGCATGCAGTAGAATAACTGATCATCGCCAATTTTTGATGTCGTAGCTTCGTGTTCGACCCGGGCGGATGAATTTCTCACTTCAATATAGGGGAAAGTGTGTGCGCCGCAGGTTTTTCCCAACAACAACGAATCGCATTGCGAGTAATTGCGCGCATTCCTGGCGCCTTTAAGCATCTTGACCAGTCCACGGTACGATTGCTGGCCATGACCGGCTGAAATACCTTTGGAAATAATAGTGCTTTTGGTGTCTTTGCCAATATGCACCATCTTGGTGCCGGTATCCGCCTGCTGATAATTGTTGGTCAGGGCCACCGAATAAAATTCGCCGACGGATTCGTCGCCAATGAGGATGCAACTGGGATATTTCCAGGTGATGGCGCTGCCGGTTTCCACCTGCGTCCATGAAATACGTGAACGCTTGCCACGGCATGCGCCACGTTTGGTGACAAAATTATAGATTCCGCCCACGCCATTCTCATCGCCCGGATACCAGTTCTGGACCGTGGCATACTTGATTTGCGCATTCTCCAGCGCCACCAGTTCCACCACCGCGCCATGCAACTGATTTTCGTCACGCATGGGGGCAGTGCATCCTTCAAGGTAGCTGACATACGCATCTTCATCAGCGATAATCAGGGTGCGTTCAAATTGACCGGTATTGGCGGCATTGATGCGGAAATAGGTGGACAGCTCCATCGGGCAACGTACGCCTTTGGGGATATAGACAAATGAGCCATCGGTGAATACAGCGGAGTTAAGCGATGCAAAGAAATTGTCCGTGGTCGGCACCACGCTGCCCAGATACCGGCGCACCAGATCGGGATGCTTCTCAACAGCCTCGGACATGGGACAGAAAATAACACCGGCCTCCGCCAGCTTTTTCTTGAAGGTCGTGGCAACGGATACGGAATCGAATACGGCATCCACGGCCACGCCCGCCAGCGTTGCCTGTTCATGCAGCGGGATGCCCAGCTTCTTGTAAGTTTCCAGCAGCCTGGGATCCACCTCATCCAGGCTCTTCGGCGCATCATCATTCGATTTGGGTGCCGAATAGTAGGAAATCGCTTGATAATCAATGGGTCCATAGTTCACATGCGCCCATTCCGGTTCATGCATGGTCAGCCAGTGACGATAGGCGGCAAGCCGCCATTCGGTCATCCATTCCGGCTCATGCTTCTTGGCCGAGATCAGCCGAATGATATCTTCATTCAGACCGGGCGGTACGGTATCCGCCTCAATGTCGGTGACGAATCCGGCTTTATATTCCTGTTTAACCAGATCTTCGATTCGTGTGTTTTTAGCCATGGTTCACCCTGTCTGCCTTATTTTCGTGATGGGCCGGCTGCGTTTTTCCATGCGCATGACGGGAGAAAACCCGGGGTGGATCATATCTTCCAGACTGATGCCATCCAACGCATGCCGTACCGCCTGATTAATCATATGCCAGTTGTCGCGGGTAGCGCAGTAGCTTTCCTGCTCACAGTCTCCTGTCTCCAGATTGCATTCGGTAAGCGCGATAGGGCCTTCCAGGGCTACAATAATATCACTGACGGAAATATCGGCGGCCTTGCGCGCCAGGCGATATCCGCCTCCGGCACCGCGAACGGATCCAAGCAGACTATCGTGCAGCAGGATTTGCAGAATCTTGCTCACGGTTGGCAAGGGCACATGCACCTGGTCGGCCAGGTCAGATGCGTTGCACACTTCGGCTGTGTCTTTGGCGATCTGGGTCATCAACAGTACGCCATAATCGGTCAAGCGCGTAATCCGGAACATCTCGGTTTCCTCTTCATTCAATGGGCTTTCTAAAATACAGGACCATTCTACTCCTGTATCATGGGCTACGCAATGATATAAACCCATTGTTGTTCAGCGGGTTTTGGTTTCGTTACCCTGGCTGTGCGTTATAAATGATCGCACTCAACACATGTTTGAATGCTCACTACGGTTCATATATGCTGCGCCGTCTTGTCCCGGTCCCCATCGTCTAGTCGGCCTAGGACACCGCCCTTTCACGGCGGCAACACCGGTTCGAATCCGGTTGGGGACGCCAATAGAGCATTGATAAAATAGCGCCTCAGACCACTACGCGATCTCCAGTCCGGAAGTAACAAAATCG
>CAYOUW010000096.1:0-7063 GCA_964407235.1 uncultured Zetaproteobacteria bacterium
AGCTCGGAAATGGGCCGAAGTGGGGAAGCCGATCGTCGCTCATGAGTTTTGTAAGAGGCTCTAAAGACCCCGGATTGTACAGTTTGTCATGGAGGTGTCATTATTCCCGCCCGCTGGAGGCGGATTCCTATGATTCTCGTTGTCGGCGATATCATTGTAGATGAATTTGTGTGGGGCGATGTGTCTCGTATTTCACCGGAGGCGCCGGTGCCGGTGGTGCATGTCGAGCGCATTGACCGCCGCCTGGGTGGATCGGCCAATGTGGTGCGTAATCTGCACGCGATTGACGCATCTTCGGCCATGTTTGGCATGGTGGGCGACGATGAGCCGGGCAAATGGGTGTTGCAACAGTTGCGGGAGCTGGATTCGGATGCGACGGGTGTGCAAATCAAGAAAAATGACCGGCCTACGGGTATCAAAACACGCATTATTGCCCGTCATCAACAACTGGTGCGTTACGACCGTGAATGGCTGCATGCTGCTCAGCCGGATACCCATGCCGCACTTAAACAGGGGATACTTGATAAGGTGGCCAAAGCGGATGCCGTGATTTTATCCGACTACGGCAAGGGTGTGCTCACACCGGAATTCATGGCCCGTCTGATGCCCCGTTTGTCCGGCAAGGTTGTGGCGGTGGATCCCAAACCGGAACACACGGAAGCCTATCGTGGCGCGACGGTGATTACGCCCAACCTGACGGAAGCTGCGGCCATGGCCGGTCTGGAGGCTGTCAATGAGGATGCGTATGTAGAGGTGATCGCGCGCCAATTGCAAGGTCTCCTTAACCTGCGTTATGTGCTGATCACGCGTTCGGAAAAGGGCATGACCCTGTTTGACGGGCAAACGTGCCACCATATTCCCACGGCGGCACGTGATGTGTTTGATGTCACCGGTGCCGGAGACACGGTGATTGCGGTATTTACAGCTTGCCTGGCGCGCGGCGACGATGCCCTGACCGCAGCGCGCCATGCCAACAAAGCTGCCAGCGTAGTCGTGGGTAAGGTGGGCACGGCCACGGCGACGTGGGAGGAAATTAAGGCCTGTGTCAGCAGGCCTTAGTCACGCATGAACGTTGTTGTTGGTATTCCGGCACGTTTTGCTTCCACCCGATTTCCGGGCAAGCCGTTGGCGCTTCTGGCTGGCAAACCGGTCATCCTGCATGTGGTCGATCGGGCGCTGACAGCGAATGTGGGACCAGTGCTGGTGGCCACGGACGATGCACGTATCGCGGATGCTGTTGAGAAATCGGGAGCACAGGTGTGCATGACACGTGCCGATCATGCCAGCGGTACGGAGCGTTTGGCTGAAGCAGTGGCGGATATGGATTGCGATGTTGTGGTCAATGTACAGGGTGATGAGCCGCTGCTTGATCCGGGGGCGATTCGCGCGGTTCTGGAACCGTTTGATATGGATCCGGAACTGCCCATGGCCACGCTGGCCCATCCCATCCGTGACGAGTTCGACCTGAATGACGCCAATGTGGTGAAGGTGGTCTGTAATGCTTCGGGGCATGCTTTATATTTCAGCCGGGCGCCGATTCCGTTCCTTCGTAACGAAGCCGCAGCCACGCCTTTGCAGCATGTGGGCCTGTATGCCTACCGCAAGGAATTTCTATCCATGTACGGGCGGCTCGCGCCTTCTCCGCTGGAACAGGCCGAGCATCTTGAGCAATTGCGCGTGTTGTATCATGGATACGATATTGCCGTTCGTGTGGGCAATTTTCACTGCATCGGCATTGATACGCCAGAGGATCTGAAACGCGCCGGGATGCGACTTGAGTCCCACTGATGGAACCTTGTGAGCCTCTTGTACATGAACGAATAGAACAGGCATGGCCAGGAAGAGGAACCGGCTTGGTCCAAAGCCGTACGTTAAGCTGTCCGGAAACATGTACGCACATCGCCATTCTATCCACAAAGCAATGAAAAAGGGCGGCTCGCAGGCCGCCCTTGAGTCGTTTCAATAGACAGCTTTAAGAAACGGATTTCAGCTTGGCAATTACTTCATCCTGCTTGGCGGGAGAACATACCTTCTGTGGCGGCATCTTGGTTCTGGCATGTTTGTTGCCGGTGAATTCCTTGACTGCTTTCTTGGAGTTGCACATCCATTTCTTCAGATGCGCTGCATCCCAGTTCCAGTCACTTCCATATTTGGTAAATTTGTACTTGAATTTTGGATCGGCGCCTGCCTTGCGGCCAAACACGCCAGCCAGACCCGGACCCACTTTCTTTTTAGCCGTAAAATTATGGCAAGCCTTGCACTTGGACCATGCCGCGGCATTGGAATCCGTAGCGGTCAAACCACTGATGCCGAGCACAAACGCAGCGCTTGCCGCAATCATCAATACTTTCTTCATTAAAAACCCCCTTTTGAGAATTGGAAACAGCTTGCTACCGCAAGCCCGCCCACAGTGCAAGGATGAAGTGATACCCGGGATCCGGCATTAACATGCGGCGCATGCCGCGACGCTTTGATTCGCCTGATATTCCGGTCCGTCCTGATTCATGCCGCGAAAGGTCAAGGCAGTATTTGTGGGTAAAGGGCAGGGCTAGCTTACCCCGACATTTGCAGCGAATCCAAACTACATCCATAATAGTGCGGATGAAGTACAATCTGAAAGAGGATAGCTCCATTTTCGAGCCTTCTGAATTTTCGGCTTTAGCGGTGCTGTATCCGGATGAAATGCATTTCTTCCGATCCATCGTCCAATCGCTGGATCTGGCTGCCGATGTTGCAATCATGACAGAAGGGCAGCAACCACAATTTCTATATCTGGTTCACGCGGGTCTTCTTCGCGTGAACAAACGACATGATAATGAAATTTTCGAGGTCGGATCGATCACGCCCGGCGAAATCTTCGGTGAGGCTTCGATTCTGTACGATGCGCCTGCCGGCGCGGAGGTGCGCACTGTTGAGGCATGCTCCCTGTTCCAGTTGCCCGGTGAACAGGTGCGTGAGGTGCTGGAGGCCAACGAACGATTTCAGCGCAGCCTCAGCCAGTTGGCAGAACGGCGCCTTGCGGCAACTGCAGTCGCCGTCAATCCCGTCTTCGCCAAGCTGCCGCAGGCCGTACGGGAGACCTTGCTGTATAATGCGCAATTCGTTTCCCTTGATGCGGGCGAAACCTTATTTGAAGAAGGCGACAGCGACACCCGGTTCATGTTTCTGGTCCTGGGCGGCAAGGCTGAAGCATCCATGAAACATCCCCATGATCCGTCCAAACGCATCGTATTCGCCCGCATTTCCGATGGTGATGAAGTGGGAGAAATTTCTATTATTACCGGCAAGAACCACGCCGCCACCGTCACCGCTATTACCCCCTTGCGCCTGATGATGATTAACAATGAATCCGTACATGCATGGCGGAAACGCTATTCCGATTTCGGTTATAGCTTGTACGCATGTGTTCAACGCAAGCTACGGTACAGTCTGGAAGCCATGCGCAAAGTGGTAAGTGAGGATGAGGCCAGAGAGCGCACGATAGACACGTTACCTCTGCTTGGCAAAATCGTTCCCGTTGGGGCCGAAAAAAAAAGTGCGGATGCCGCCAAAAAAATGGATGAGGATTTAAACTTCTAGACTGAACCAGTGATTCATAAATACTGCGCACCCTTGCCTGCCCCTTTGTCCGCACAGGATCAGGTTTAGCGCCGCGCCAGCCAGACCACCAGCCAGCCCATCGCGATGGCAACCATGCCCGTCGCGCGCAATATGGCGGGTGGAAAATCGGGTATCCGCCGCATCATTTCAATCATTTTTCCCGGAAACAGGGCATAGGCCGCGCCTTCCAGCACCAGCACCAGCCCCAATGCCGCCCACAAATTATTCACGCCAGCGCCATTCCGGCGCTTCGGACCAAATTATTTTCCGGAATGATTGAAGAAGCGGAAAAACTCCGAGTCGGGCGTAATCACCATTTTCGTTCCTTTGCCGATAGAATCGCGATAGGCCTGCAACGAACGCGTAAAAGCATAGAATTTTGGATCCTTATTATATGCCTTCGCATAGATATGAGTGATCCTGGCGTCGGCCTTACCACGAATGATCTCGCTTTGCTTGTAGGCTCCGGCCAGCAGTATCCTGCGCTGCTTGCTCGCCTCGGCGCGAATTTCCTTGGCTGATTCCGCGCCCTCCGAACGATATCTCGTAGCGATACGCTGACGCTCCGCCCTCATCCGCTTGAATACGGCATCGCTGTTTTCCGGAGGCAGGTCGGCACGCTTGATGCGCACGTCCACGACGCGGATTCCCAGATCTTGAACGCCCTTATTCGTCTGGGTGGTAATCTCACGCATCAATTTGGTCCGCAACGTGGCATTGACACCGCCGGATACGATTTGAACCAGTGTGTGGCGGCCCAAAACATTGCGGAGCTGACTGCGAACCACGTCTTCCATACGCGCGGCCACGCCATTTTCATTGCGCGCCACCTGATATACTTTCAGCGGATTCACAATTTTCCAGCGCGTATACGCATCCACCAGAATCGTTTTCTTGTCCTTGGTGATCACCTCATTGGGCGGCGCATCCAGCACGAGCAAGCGACGGTCAAACTGCTTGACCGATTCCCACGGCAGCTTGAAATGCAGGCCTGGCACCGTCACGACGCGCTTGGGATTACCGAATTGCAATACCAGCGCCTCATTGCGCTGATCCACCGTATAGGTGGTCATGCTCAGAACAAAAATAGCAGCGACAAGCAGAATCAGTCCAACGGTCTGTTTTGCGCCCATTACTTCACCTCCACCTTGTTGCGCATGCTGTTCAGCGGCAGATAGGGCAATACCCGCTTCGCCACGGATTTATCGATGATGATTTTATCCACTCTGGAAAGGATATCCTGCATGGCCTCAAGATACAGCCGCTTTCGTGTGACGTCCGGCGCGCTGCGATAAGCCTCCAGCAAACTCACGAAGTGCCTGGACTGGCCTTCCGCCCGATCCGCCACCGCTGCCGCATAAGCCTGCGCGTCCAGCACAGTTTTTTTGGCTTCGCCCCTCGCCTTCGGAAGGATGTCATTGGCATAGGCTTCGGCGACGTTCTTCTCCCGCGCCCGATCTTCACGTGCGCTGGCTACATCCTTGAACGCCTTGATAACCCGTGACGGCGGTTGTACATTCTGAAGCTTTACGGTGAGAATCAGAATGCCCGCCTTGTAGCTATTCAAAATGGATTGCATCAGTTGTTCCACTTCCACTTCCACTTCGGCTTTCTTGTTCGTCAGCACGGCATCCACCATGGTTCGGCCAATCACTTCGCGCATGGCGGATTCCGCCGCATCGCGAACCGCCGTGGTGGGGTGCGCAATCCTGAAGAGATAATGGGCCACGTCCTTGATCTTGTATTGCACGATGAACGAAACATCCACGATGTTCTCGTCCTTGGTCAGCATCAGCGCCTCTTGGGGGATATAACGGGTTCGTGCGCCCGGAAGGGATCGAAAACCGATCTCCAGCCGTTGCACGCGGGTCACGGGCACCGTTTCCACCGCTTCGACAGGGTAAGGCAGATGCCAGTTCAGCCCCGGCCCCTCGGTGCCCACGAACTTTCCGAAACGCAGCACCACGGCCTCTTCATCCGCCGCCACGACATAAATACCGGAGGCCGCCCATAACAGTAACGCGACGATAACCACGCCCGTGATAACGCCCTTGCCCGGTCCTGCTATCTTGCCACTACCATTACCCCCGCCGCCGAACATGCCGGAGAAACGCTGTTGCAAACGGCGAATCACTTCGTCCAGATCGGGGGGGCGCTGACCAGGCTTGTTTCCCCACGGATTATTCCGCGGGTTCTGATCATGATCACTCCAGGGCATCCGATACCTCCAAATAGTTACGTTTAGCTATGCCGCATACGTAAGCAGCGGAGTGTATCACCGCAAAATCAGGATGCACGCACTAATAGCGCAACAAGTTTCCGTCCATCGCAAGAAAAATCGCAAGCTGTTAGCCTCCGCACATGCCGTCTGTCAAACCATACTGACCCTGACCTCATGCCTGTTCTGTTTCGCTGGATATTCCTTGGCTGTCTGGGGCGCGCTGTCGTTACGCTGATCACCCTGTTGGCCATCTTCATGATCGCCGAAGCCTTCGATAAAGCCCGTTACCTGGGCCATGGCCTGACAACCGGATTGATGATTGAATATCTGTTGCTCAAGATTCCGTTCATGATAAGCGAATTCATGCCTGTGATTGTGCTTCTTGCGGCCAGTATTTTCATCACCGAACTCTCCCGCAATCACGAACTGGTAGCTTTGCGGGCAGCAGGTCTTGGGGTCAACAAAATTATCATGCCATTGCTGGCTGTGTCCGTACTGGCGGCAGGAACCACATTCAGTCTCGGTGAATGGGTCGCCCCCGTGACCAACCAGCAGCTTGATACCATTGATCGGGTAAATATCCATCACCGGCCGGATGTACGGCATGGCATCCAGTGGCTCAAGGATGGACGCCGTTTCTTCCGCTTGCAACCACTGGGTGAACAGTCCGGCGCGCAGCAGTTTCATCTGGTAATGCTGAAAACCAATGCCCTCGGCCACTGGAAGGAGCGCGTGGACGCCGCACGAGCTTCATATCACGATGGCGTCTGGTCGCTTACGGATGTCAATATCAGTCATCCCAGAAAAGACGGAATGGTCTTGATTCACCGGAATCGCCTGCAACTGGCTTCGGATACGGGACCGGGTACGGCCAATCCGCCCAGCCCGCGCCATATGCGTTTCCTGGAACTGCTGCACTACGCGAGGAGTCTGGATCAGGCCGGTCTCGCCTCAGCTAAATTCCGCTTCTCCATGCAGCGAAAACTGGCCGTTCCCGCGTTGTGCCTGGTCATGGTATTGCTGGCTGCCGCGCTGTGCATGCATATGGGCAGCCGCGGGGGAAAGACTTCATGGGGCATTGCGGCGGCTGTTGGCCTGGGGCTTGGTTCTTATGTCGCGGGTTCCGCCGCCCAGATCACTGCCGCAGCAGCATACTTGCCTCCCGGGTTTGCCGCATGGTTGCCCGACATCATTGCCACGGGTTTCACGGGGTTCCTGCTATTGCATCAGGAAGGGTACTAG
>CAYOUW010000097.1:0-6977 GCA_964407235.1 uncultured Zetaproteobacteria bacterium
AAATGGGCCGAAGTGGGGAAGCCGATCGCCGCTCATGAGTTTTGCAAGAGGCTCATTAACCTACATTATTCATCAATACTGACGCGCCGTTGCTTGTTCCGTCATCCTTCAAAAGTATCAAACATACCGGTAGCGCTCCAGAGTATCCTGCTGGAAATAGGTCTCCAACTGGCGATACACCTCGGGGCAGTACTTGTGCAGGGTCTCGGGTGCGGTGAAGAAATACTCGCAGATCACGGCGAAAAATTCCGCCGCATTGGTTGCGGCATAGGCATTGATATGCGGACGATGATGGTGTTCCACGCGACATCTCAGGCGATCGAATGCCTCGCTCAGGGCTGCCGTCCAGTCCGTGATGGGCATATCCGGATGCAGCGGCGGCATGCCATTGGCACGGCCGTTGAGCATGTCCAGTTTGTGGGCAAACTCGTGGATTACCACGTTACGTCCGGGACGGGGTGAAAAGCTGTCACGGCAGATGTCCTCCCAGGACAGAATCACCGGCCCCCGCGACCAGGATTCACCGCTCAAGGCGTTGGCCTCTTCGTGTACGATGCCATCCTCATCCCTGGTTTCCCGCGCCACCCGAAAGGCGCCGGGATAGACTACGATTTCCACCCAGCCGATAAAGGCGTCCGGATCAAGATTGAGGATTTCCAGGCAAGCCTGCGCCGCCACGCTGATGCGAATATCGTCGGTGATCGTCAGACCCTGCACGCCCGTGAAGCGCTTGGCATGCAGGAATAGCGTAGCCAACTCACGCAAGCGAGCCCGTTCCACCGGTGCCAGCGCCTGCACCAGATCAATACGCCGGGTGACGCCGAACCAGGCTTCATCGGCGATGGGGTGGCGGCGCAGAATGCGCAGGGCGTGGTAGCGTGGAAACAGCTTCATGCTGCCTTTAGTCTGAACTATTCATGAATAATCCAAGTGAGCATCATAGAACTCTGCATGCTCGGGCCTCCTCTTTCAGGATGGAATAAGCTGCATGGTAGTTCCATGGAGCGACAGTTCCATGAAACGGCAAAAAAAACCAAACCGTTCAGCGGGCGCCCGTCAGGGCGCAAGCCCTGAGGACCAATGGCCCGAACCAAATGGGTCAGGGGAAAGTATGATCACCGATCATAAGTTTTGCAATTGGGTCTATATTTGTCAATATTTTCTTTGGAGGGTATGCTGGAGCGTGGCTTTTGGGCATTGCTGTCCCTGTTGTGCAGGTAAATAGCGAGATTGCACGGCCTGTGCTACGAACATTTAACCCGAAGGGAGATTTCACATTGAAAACCATCAGAACCATTCTTCTCACACTTGTTTTCGCCGCTACCCTCACCGGACTATCCGCCGTAGCATATATGTATACCGGCAGGTACGACGTAGCGGCGAACAAACCGGAGAACCCGATTATTGCGCCGTTGTTAAGCATGACCTCGGATCGCTCCGTAACATGGCACGCTCAGAGTATCGTCGCCCCTTCCATTGCCGCCGCTCCGATGGCCGAAAAGGGC
Organism: uncultured Zetaproteobacteria bacterium; assembly: GCA_964407235.1. Lineage (GTDB taxonomy): Bacteria > Pseudomonadota > Zetaproteobacteria > Mariprofundales > Mariprofundaceae > JAUZQZ01. The sequence continues at coordinate 1,506 of CAYOUW010000097.1, forward strand.
TTCCTTATCTACCGCGGCGACTGCCTGATGTGCCATGGCGCACCAGGTAAATATCCCACGGATCTGGGTGGCGGCATGCAGCCTCAACCACCGCGTCTGTGGCTATCTACCAAAGATTTGTCACCTGCGGAGGTATTCTGGATCATCAAGAACGGCATTAAGATGACCGGCATGCCTTCATGGCAGAAAGTGCACAATGACAAGGCTATCTGGTCTATTGTCGCTTTCATTAAGGAGCAATTCCCCAAACTTTCGCCACAAGCGTTCGCGCGGATGGATCAGCAGGCCGCCATGAAAAAGGGTGCCACAGAATAGGTTCCTGTAATTATATTGTTTTGACATGATTTGCCCCGACGTGTATAGTATTAAGTCTGGACGGTTCATGAATCGCCGTTGATGAATAATCCGGAGTAAAACCAAGGAGACATACTAATGAGCACTGTATACGAACAACTGGGCGGCGAGGCCGCCATTGATGCCGCAGTCGATATACTTTTCCACCGCGTACTGGCGGATGCCTATATCAACCGCTTTTTTAAAGACGTGGATATGGAAAAACAGACGGCCAAGCGAAAGGTGTTTTTGACCATGCAAAAGACGTTCCTGACCATGCTGACAGGTGGCCCGAATACGTATAGCGCCAAGGAGATGCGCGAGTGCCACAAGCATCTGGTGCATGACATGGGGCTGAATGATTCGCATTTTGATCATATTATCTGCCACCTTCGCTCCACTCTGGCTGAACTTGACGTGGCGCCGGAACTGATCAAAACAGTCGTTGACGCTGCCGAGTCCACACGTGACGACGCCCTGGATCGTTAGTGTCTGGAAACACGGGGTCTGCCTGAACATGCGGATGAACAAAGGAAAACTGGCGAATCTTACCTGATGAAACAGCTTGAGAGGGGTTTCTGCCTGTGGTTTACGGGTTTGTCCGGTGCGGGAAAAAGTACGGTAAGCGGCGCAGCATATCATACCCTGCGGGAGCGCGGCATTGCCAACGTGGCGTTGCTGGACGGCGATGAGGTGCGCATGCATTTGACCAGGGGACTTGGTTTTTCCAGGGAAGACCGGAATACGAACATATTGCGCATCGGCTGGGTCTGTCAGTTACTGGTTAAGCACGGTGTTCCGGTAATGACGGCTGCTATTTCTCCTTATCGGGAGACACGTCATAAAGTCAGGGCAATGGTTGAGCATGCAGGCGGAAAAGGCGCATTCATTGAGGTGTTTGTGAACGCCAGCGTGGAAGAGTGCAGCCGGCGTGATGTCAAAGGGCTGTATGCAAAAGCCATGACGGGCGAGATTCCGCAATTTACCGGCGTATCCGATCCCTATGAACCACCGGAGCAACCCGAAATTGAACTGAAGACGGCGAATGAAAGTGAGAGAGAGAGCGTAGCGCAAGTCGTCCGCTATCTGGAAAAACATGCATACGTTGCGGGAGTGGAAGGGTGCCTCTCTCCGATAATCGCACATGAAGATGAAGATCTGAAGGATGCGAAGCGGGACGAGTTATCTAAACGTGAGGGCTATTACAGCACTGAGCCGCCATGAATAAGATAATATCCCCTCAAACAGCACTGATTTGCGGCGTTTCCGGGCAAGATGGCGCCTGGCTTGCCCGTCTACTGCTGGACAAGGGATACAGGGTGGTGGGCACGGCCCGGGATGCGCAGATCAGCCATTTTGGCAATTTGGCGCATTTGGGCGTCCGTGATCGTCTGGAGACTGTGTCCATGTCCCTGACCGACTTTCGTAGCGTTATTCAGACGCTGGATCGGGTGCGGCCCGATGAGGTGTATAACCTGGCGGGTCAGAGTTCCGTCGGCCTGTCCTTCCAGCAACCGGTGGAGACGCTGGAAAGCCATGCCACAGGCACGCTGAATCTGCTGGAAGCCATTCGCTTCATGAATCGGCCCATGCGGCTGTACAACGCCTGTTCGGGCGAATGTTTTGGTGATACGGGGAATCAGCCAGCCGATGAGAATACGCCATTTCGGCCACGCAGCCCCTATGCTGTCGCCAAGGCTACATCCTTCTGGGAAATCGCCAACTACCGGGATGCATACGGACTTTATGCCTGCTCCGGTATTTTGTTCAATCATGAATCTCCGCTGCGCCCGGAACGATTCGTTACCCGTAAAATCGTATCCGCGGCCGTCCGAATTGCCGGGGGAAGTACGGAAACCCTGTGCCTAGGCAATCTGGCGGTAGCGCGCGACTGGGGCTGGGCGCCGGAATATGTGGATGCGATGTGGCGCATGCTGCAACGGGAACAGGCGGATGATTATGTGATCGCTACCGGTGAGAGTCATACGCTGGAGGAATTCGTAGCCGGGGCTTTTCATTGCGTGGGGCTGGACTGGCATGATCATGTGAAGATCGACCCGTCCCTGTTTCGTCCTTCGGAAATCATGTATGGATGCGGCTATCCGGCGAAAGCGAAAAGGGATCTGGGATGGGAAGCGGCGTCGTGCATGCCGGATGTGGTCCGGATGATGGTAGAAGCGCAGAAAGACGGGCGTGACCCGTGACTACCCCTCACGCCTGACTTTATAACCTGCATTATTCATGAATCACCGTGATGATTGCGTCGGACCTTTGTTCGCAGAGGATTCCGAGGAAAGAAGCCGTAGCCATGCCTGCGGACGACTGACGGGGGATTCGGTGCGGATGAAGGAACAAAAGCCAAGGGGTGCTGAGTAGTTACGAATAATGCAGGATAAGTTGTATCACTGGCCATCGTGCGCCAGCTTGGGAAAGAAGGCTTCGGTCTTCGGCGGGATAGCGTGAAAGCATGCGTGCCTGTGTTATGATGGTCATCCCGTTTACGCGGGTGCGAAGATATGGCGCGGGCAAGGAGGATACGGGTGAGCCAGGAACAACGTGTTGCCGTATTAGGGCTCGGATACGTCGGACTGCCGCTGGCGCTGGCCTTCGGACGGGTGATGCCAACTGTTGGCTTTGATATTTCCGGGGAAAAGATTCAGGCATACCGAAAGGGGTATGACCCGACGGGCGAGATGGATGAGGGGATGTTCGCGCGCGCTGGCAAGATTGAATATGTCACGGATGCGTTACGTCTTGAAGATGCGGATTTCGTGGTGGTGGCGGTTCCGACGCCGGTGGACAGTGCGCACCAGCCGGATCTGACACCTGTGATCAGGGCTGCGGAAACAGTTGGCCGAAATTTGAAGCAGGGTGCGATCGTGGTGTTTGAATCCACGGTGTATCCGGGTGTGACCGAGGACGTGTGCGTGCCGATTCTGGAGCGGGAATCGGGCCTGACGTGCGGTAAAGGCTTCAGGGTCGCCTATTCCCCGGAGCGTGTGAATCCGGGCGACAGGGTGCACACGCTGGAGAAAATTGTGAAAGTGGTTTCCGGTCAGGATGCGGAAACGCTGGATCAGGTGGCGGGGTTATACGAACGAATTATCGAGGCCGGAGTGCATCGCGCGCCGACCATCAGAACCGCCGAGGCAGCCAAGGTGATTGAGAATACGCAGCGCGATTTAAATATCGCATTGATGAATGAACTGGCGATAATCTTCGATCGGCTTGGCATCGATACCATGGACGTGCTGGAGGCGGCGGGGACGAAATGGAATTTTCTGCCGTTTCGGCCGGGACTGGTCGGCGGGCACTGCATTGGCGTGGATCCATATTACCTGACTTACAGAGCGGAGATGAGCGGTTATCACCCGGACGTGATTCTGGCTGGCCGACAGATTAATGACGGGATGGGAAGATTTATAGCAGAACAGACGGTAAAGCAGATGATTGCGGCAGGTTTTCAGGTGAAAGATTCGCGGGTTGCGGTGTTGGGGTTGACATTCAAGGAGAACTGCGAAGACCTGAGAAACTCCCGTGTTGTTGATGTAATTACCGAACTTCAGGACTATGGCGTTGACGTTCTGGTGTGCGACCCGGTTGCCAGCGCCGGGGGCGCCAAAAAAGAATATGGTATTCATCTGGCTAATTTCACGGATTTACAGGGTCTTGACGCCATTATCGCGGCGGTTGCACATGATGAATTTCTTGACGTTTCTCCGGCGGATTTTGCTTCACATGCCAGAGCTGGCGCGCCTTTTATGGATATTAAATCATCGTATGATCGGGATGCGCTGGAGTATGCGGGTCTTAAGGCGTGGCGGCTGTGAACGAAAAAATATGAGCAACATACTGGTAACCGGCGCCGCCGGATTTATCGGGTTTCATGTATCCTTGCGCCTTCTGGATCGGGGAAACGAGGTTGTTGGCCTCGATAGTATGAATGATTATTATGATGTTGGCCTGAAAGAAGCGCGGCTTGCCCGCCTTACAGGCAGGAAGGGATTCCGCTTTGTTCAACTTGATCTGTCAGACAGAAGCGGAATTGAGAAAATCTTTTCCAAAGAAAAATTTGATAAGGTAATCAACCTCGCCGCACAGGCCGGGGTGCGATACTCCCTGAAAAATCCGCATGCCTATATTGACAGTAATGTCGCGGGATTCATGAACATTCTGGAAGGTTGCCGACATCATGACGTGCAACATCTACTCTATGCCTCTTCCAGTTCAGTCTATGGCGCCAATGAAAGTATGCCGTTTTCGATTCACGATAATGTGGATCATCCGTTGTCTCTTTATGCGGCCAGTAAAAAAGCCGGTGAGTTAATGGCGCATGCCTATTCTCACCTGTATGGGCTTGCTTGCACCGGCTTGCGTTTTTTCACCGTGTATGGCCCGTGGGGGCGACCGGACATGGCCTATTTCAAATTTACCAGGGCTATTTTGAATGATGATCCGATTGACGTGTACAACCATGGCCGGATGCGGCGGGATTTCACTTATATTGATGATATTGTCGAAGGCGTGGTGCGCGTGCTGGATAGCGTGGCGGAAGGGAATCCTGACTGGGATGGTAAAAGGCCCGATCCGGGCACAAGCCGCGCGCCGTGGCGTGTGTATAACATTGGCCATCATTCTACGGTAGAATTACTTTATTTTATCACACTGCTGGAACAGGCGCTGGGCAAACAGGCGAAAAAAAATATGCTGCCGATGCAGCTGGGCGATGTGCTTGCCACCTGCGCTGATGTGGATGATCTGGCACGCGATGTCAATTATCGGCCCGGAACGCCGATTGAGAAAGGTATTACTGAATTTGTGTCGTGGTACAGGGAGTATTACGGTCGCTGATCTGGATGATTCATTTCGGACAGAGGAACAAGTGAGGGCGCGGCAGTATTGATGAATAGTTCAGGATAGTACCCACATATCCCGGATACCTGGCAATTTACTGAAACGTGCAGAAAAAACAGGCCCCAACGCTCGCGCCGAGGCCTGTTTTATATCTGACGCCGGGGGAGGGAGGAAGGGGAGAAAGGCGCCAGACACGAGAGACTATAGGGGATGCGCTTGAAAAGAAGATGAAGCACGGATTAAGAAACGTTAACCGAACGTTTTCCTGCCGCGATCCGGCAGTTA
>CAYOUW010000098.1:0-6920 GCA_964407235.1 uncultured Zetaproteobacteria bacterium
TAACTATTATTTAACGCTTGGTTCGCAACAAATGTGCCAGTATCTTTCCGGGATGGTCAAAATTTCCCCTTCAAGTCAGGTTGTCATGATTATTGGCGCAGGTCTGGCCGGTTCCGAAGCGGCATGGCAACTCGCCAAACGTAGCATCCGTGTCAAACTCCACGAAATGCGTCCGACAACGATGACGCCAGCGCACAAAACCGGCGAATGCGCCGAACTGGTCTGCTCCAATACCTTTCGCGCCGATCATCTGGAAAACGCTGTGGGCCTGTTGCATGAGGAAATGCGGCGCATGGGTTCGCTGATTATGCGTTGTGGCGATGAGGCGCGCATACCGGCGGGCACGGCGCTGGCCGTGGATCGCGAGCAGTTTGCCGGACGGGTCACCAGGGCGCTGAGAGCCGAGCCGCTGATTGAGATCGTTGCCGGCGAGGTGACGAAAATCCCGTCGGATGGGCTGGTGCTGATCGCCTCCGGGCCGCTGACCAGCAATGCGCTGTTCGATGCGATCCGCAAGTTGACCGGTGAAGAGCATCTAAGTTTCTTCGATGCGATCGCGCCGGTGGTGAATGCTGAAACGGTGAATATGGATATTGCCTACTGGAAGAATCGCTACGACAAGAATGTGGGAGAGGGCGAGGCAGGCGATTACCTGAACTTCCCGATGGCTGAAGCGCAGTACAGGAATTTCATCCATGAACTGGTGGAGGCCGAAAAGGTCGCCTTCAAGGGGTTTGAGAACGTCCCGTTCTTTGCGGGGTGCATGCCCATCGAGGAAATGGCCGAGCGCGGGCTGGATACGCCGCGTTTTGGGCCGATGAAGCCGGTCGGGCTGGATCACCCGGTTACGGGTGAAAAGCATCATGCCGTGGTGCAACTTCGGCGGGACAATCGCATGGGAAGCCTGCTGAACATGGTCGGTTTCCAGACCAAGATGACCTATGGCGAACAGAAACGTGTATTCACAATGATTCCGGGGCTGGAAGATGCCGAGTTTTTCCGCCTGGGAAGCCTTCACAGAAACACCTTTATCAAATCGCCTGCCCTGCTTGATGGCGCATTGCGCCTGAAAAAAGAACCGCGCATCCTGTTTGCCGGGCAAATTACCGGGGTCGAGGGCTATGTTGAATCGGCCAGTATGGGGTTGATGGCCGGACGTTTTCTGGCGGATATGGTGCAGGGAAAAGAACCCGACGCACCGCCCGCCGATACCGCGCATGGCGCGCTGCTGGCGCATATTTCCAGAACCCGCCTCGAAGACTTCCAGCCGATGAACATCAATTTCGGCTTGTTGCCGCCAGGGCCAAAAAAGGACGGTAAGCGAAGGCTGGGCAGGACCGGGCGCCGCCGCATGGTGTCGGAAAAAGCGCTGGAATCACTGGAAAACTGGAGGTCGGGATGAAAGCTCCGGGGCTGGTGATCAATTCTAATCCGGACCCGTTGGCGTGGCACTGATTCTTGCTGAAGTCATCATTCTTGCTGGCCGTAAACAGAGCAGTTCTTCTCCTGGGGGTGTTGCTGACGATCCTTCCCGGCCTGCCGGAAGCGGCCAAAGCGGACCGGATTCAACTGGAGCGTATTGAGGCAATTGCCAAACTAATTTTTCGGAATGAATGTGCGGGTAAAAAAGCCTGTCTGACCTCGTGGAACAGGGGTGAGGGATTCGCCTCGATCGGTATCGGCCATTTTATCTGGTATCCGGCAGGCATGCCTGAAAGCAGCAAGCGTTTTAGCGAAAGTTTCCCCGGCTTGATTCATTTCATGCGCCAGCAAGGGGTTGCGGTTCCCGCATGGATTCAGGAAAATGAAGGGTGTCCGTGGCCGAACCGGGAAATATTCAGGAATGCGCAAAAATCATCAAAAATGATGAATCTTCGTTCTTTCCTGTTCAAGACCATGTCATTTCAGGCTAATTTTATGCGGGAACGATTGAAAAGTGCGCTTCCTTTGATGCTCGCCCATGCGCCAGAGGATCAGCGCCGCCATATCCGGCAACAGTTTGATCGCGTCGCGGGTGCACCGATGGGCATGTATGCGCTCATGGATTACGTCAATTTCAAGGGCGAGGGCGTAAACCCGAAAGAGAGGTATGGCGGTCAGGGCTGGGGTTTATTGCAGGTGTTGGAGAATATGAAAGGGGCAGGATCCGGTGGCGTCATCGAATTCGCCAGCGCCGCTGATGCGTTGCTGACCCGGCGCGTAAATCTGTCTCCGCCTGAGCGCCATGAATTCCGCTGGCTGGCGGGCTGGCGCAAGCGCCTACGCACGTATGTGCTTGAAACCCGAAACGGAGCGCATGCACTCCCCCTTGAATGAATCGGCGATATGCGTACATTTCCCTCATGCGTCTATTACTCATTCTCTTTCTATTCATTCCTTTTGTCACACAGGCCTATTCTTCAGAATCGGAACCGGTATCGGGGAAATTGCAGCAGGCTGTCTTCCCGAACGGTATCAAGCTCATTGTCGAAGAGGACCATTCCGCCCCGGTGGCGACCGTGCAGGTTTGGCACAAAGTGGGCAGCCGTGACGAGTTGCCCGGCAAGACGGGGCTGGCGCATGTGCTTGAACACATGTCGTTCAAAGGCTCGGGGAAGCTTGCGCCCGGTCAGTTTTCCCGTCTCATCGCGGCAATGGGTGGCAACGACAATGCTTTTACCACCACGGATTACACGGCTTATTTTGAAATCATTCCGTCGGAGCATGTGGACAAGGTGCTGGGCATGGAGGCTGAGCGCTTCACGCACCTGACACTGGCGAAAACGGATTTTGTCAAGGAAATTCAGGTTATCATGGAGGAGCGGCGCATGCGCACGGATGATGACCCGAACAATCGCATGTTCGAGGCGCTCTCCGCCGTGGCATTGCGCCTGTCGCCTTACCGGAATCCCGTCATCGGTTGGATGCAGGATTTGAAACATCTGAATATCCGGGATGTCCGTGGCTTTTATCATCGATACTATGTTCCGGGCAACGCGACGGTCGTTGTGGTTGGCGACGTGGATTTCGCCCATGTCAGGCAGGTAGTCGCCCGCACCTTTGGACGTCTGAAAAAACGGCCCGTGCCACCGCGCTTTAATCCGGTGGAGCCGGAACCTCTGGGGCCCAAGCGCATGATCGCGAATCTGCCCGCCCAACTGCCGATGGAGGTGATTGCCATGCCTGTGCCGGTGTGGCATCCCGGAAAGAATGACACGCAGGCAGCGGCACTTGCGGTAGCAACCGAGATTCTGGACGGCGGTCGTTCGGCGGTGTTGACCCGTCAACTGGTGGATCAACAGCGCAAGGCGTTCTCGGTAGGTGCGGGTTACGATCCCTTTTCCATGGATATCAATTTATGGAACGCCTACGGCATGCTGGGATCGAAACAAACAGCGACAGCCTTTGAAAAGGCTTTCTGGACCACGATTGCCGGGCTACGTGACAAGGGACCCTCGGAAGCTCAACTGGCCGCGGCCAAGCGTGGCATCATCGCTGACGAGGTATATGCCCAGGATTCGCTTTATCTGCGCGCGAAGGAGATTGGCGAGCTCGAAAGCGTGGGTATTGGCGCCGATCAGCGTGGCATATGGCTGGACGCTATCCGGAGAGTAACGGCGGCGAATGTCAAAAAAGTGCTGAAACACTGGATTAGGCGGGAACGCGCCACGACAGGCTTGCTGCAGCCGGGGGTGCGATCATGAAATACCTGTCTGGATTTCTGTCGGCTTTTTTGCTTGTCTTCGTCGCGATTCCCGCGGCAAGAGCCATCCCGCCAATCCAGCAGGTCCGACTGGACAACGGGCTGCGGGTGCTGCTGATGGAAGCGCACAACGTCCCCATGGTGGTCATGCGCCTGACGGTCCCGGCGGGTAGTCGTCTCGATCCGAAAGGTAAAGGCGGCACCGCTTCGATGCTCGCCAGCATGCTTGAAGATCACACGAAAAGACATCATTTTGTGGCATGGGCTGATCTGCTCGATGCACAGGCGATTCGCCTTGGCGCGAGTGCCGACCGGGACAGCCTTTCCATCTCCATGACTGCGCTGAAGGAAGCGCTGCCGGAAGGTGTTCAAGCCTTGACCGAAGCCGCGCTGATGCCGGGCTGGAACAAAAAACGTTTTACTATCCTAAAGGCAGATGCGATTTCGGCGGCCAGGAAATCACTGGAGGAGCCGGGGGTGCGCGCCGCACAGGTAACGGACTGGATGCTGTACCCGAATCATGGATACGGCCATCGTCCGGAAGGCAGCGTGGAGAGTCTCGGGCGCATCGACCTGACCGATTTGCAATCCTTGTACCTCCATCAGTTCAAGCCGCGGGGTGCGGTGCTTGCGGTCAGTGGCGATGTAACGATGAAAGAAATACTGAAACGGATTCGCCCGCTGTTTGCAGGATGGAAGGGTGCGCCCGAGAAGTCGCTGAAGGATATCGCCAGGCCGAAGGTCATACGCGGTCAAGAACGTCATGTTACGATGCCCACGCGCCAGATGACGGTACAGCTTTCCCGTCTGGGACCATCCCGCTACGCACCGGATTTTTTTGCCGATATGCTACTCAACCATATTCTGGGCGGTGGCGGTTTTTCGTCCCGGTTGATGAACGAGGTGCGTGAAAAGCGCGGGCTGGTTTACGGCGTTTATTCATATTTTATGCCGTTGGCAACCTCCGGTCCCTTTGTGATTAGCCTGCAAACACGTGCGGATCAGGCCGGGAAAGCGCTCAGCGTAGTGCGGAAAGTCATGCGGCGAATGTATGATGGGCACATCACCCGGCAACAACTGATTGCGGCCAAGGAGAACCTCACCGGCAGTTTTGCTCATCGCATGGACTCTAATGCCAAGCGCGTGGGGCTGATGTCCATGATCGGATTTTACGGCCTGCCGCTGGACTACCTCCGGAACTGGAAGCATCGTATCGATGCGGTTAAGCTGAGCGGCGTCAAGGCTGCCGCCGCGCGTTTCCTCAATCCAAAGGACTGGAATACGGTGCAGGTCGGCCCGCGGCGAAGAAAGAAGCAAACATGATGAAAACCGTTCTTGCCGTTGAAGATTCAGGCTCCAGCCGGAGTTTGACGGTGCATTTTCTACAACAGGGCGGATTCCACGCTCTGGAAGCCGAGGACGGGGAGCAGGCGCTGGATATTCTCGCAAGCCGTTCGGTAGATTTGATTCTGGCCGATATCATGATGCCGAACATGGATGGCTGGGCTTTCTACAACGAGGTTCGCAAACAGAGGCGGCATAATCTGACGCCATTCGTGTTCTTAAGCTCACTGGATAATCCGGACGACCAGATTAAAGGATTGACGTCGGGCGTGGATGACTACATCACCAAGCCGGTAACACCGCGGCAATTGATTGCGCGCGTCAGTACGGCCCTGATGCGCGGCGAACGCCTCAAGGAATATTTCTACCGCGATCCGGTCAGCGGCCTGGAAACGCCCGCCTATTTTCACCATATGCTGGTGCGGGAAACTGATCGTTGCCGGGGCAGTTCCAGGCAAATATGTCTGGTAATGGTGGATATCGGCAACTATGTTTCCATGGCTCGCGGGCAAGCGGAATGGTTTGCCAATGCCGCCGTGATGGAAAGTGGATGCGCCCTGCGTCGGCAATTGCGATCCTTTGATCTGTGCGCTGATATGGGGCAGGGGCGCTTTGCCATTTTAATGCCTGAACAGAGCGTGGATACGGCCCGGACATGGGCCGACGTTTTACGATCCGGATGGAAGGTGGGACTGGTATGGCCGGAAACGGATCAATACATTGGCGTGGATATTGGATTCACGATCGATCTCATTGCCCCCGACGATAAAGAACCCTTGCGGGTGCTGGACAAACGTCTGGAATCGCTTGTGCGAAAATGGTAGTCCGAAGATCCTCCGAATTCACCCTTAATCCGCTGATTTTAATCCATGCGCATCACTGCGGGCCGGTTTCGCGGCCGTAAGATCCCGGTTCCGCGGGTTGCGGGCGTTCGCCCCACGCTATCGAAAGCGCGGCAGGCTTTGTTCAACATTTTGGGGAATATCGAGGGCGCGTCCGTGCTGGACCTGTTCTCCGGATCCGGTCTGATGGCGCTGGAGGCCATTTCGCGAGGCGCCTCCGGCATCTCTTCCATTGACTCCAGCCGGCATGTTATCCGGCATCTGCAAGACATGCGGGAACGATGGGAGATCGGGAGCTGCTGGCAACTGTTGCATGGCGACGTGCGCGCCATATTGGAAAGACTTGGCGATCAACACTTTGACCTTGTTTTTGCCGACCCGCCCTACGCACAGGGAATCAGCGAGTGCATTCCGCGCTGGCTGGATCAATCACGGATTTTATGCACGCAACTGGTTATTGAGGAATCGGCTCGTGTTGATCCCCCCCTGTGGCCGTCAGGCTGGACGCAGCATCGGTTGCGGCGCTATGGTAGCGTCTGCCTGTATTTTCTGGCCCGTGAGGCCCTGATCCCGGAGGATCCGTGAAACAAACCGTCATTTATCCCGGAACCTTCGATCCCATTACGCTCGGGCATGTGGATGTGGCTTATCGCGGACTGAAACTGTTCGACCGCGTGGTTATCGGCGTGGCGGCCAATCCGGACAAGCAGCCGATGTTTGATTTGGATACCCGCCTTGCCATGGTGTGTGAAGCGTTTGCCGGAAAAATCGGCGTGGAGGCTGTATCCTTCTCGGGCCTGTTGGTGGAACTGGCGCATGATCAACATGCTGGCGCTATTTTGAGAGGCTTGCGCGCAGCTTCAGATTTTGAGTATGAATTCCAGATGGCGACAATGAACCGCAGACTGGACGAGCGGATCGAAACCGTGTTTGTCATGGCGCGCGAGGATTACACTTTTGTCTCCTCGCGCTTCATCCGCGAAATATCCGCCATGGGCGGGGATGTGTCCGCGCTCGTCCCCGCCGCCGTAGTTCCCCGCCTGAAAGGCTAA
>CAYOUW010000099.1:0-6893 GCA_964407235.1 uncultured Zetaproteobacteria bacterium
TTTGTGAATAATGCAGGCTAATGAGCCTCTTGCAAAACTCCGGGTGATGAAGACATTAACCTTGGCGTTACAGGAACGGAGATTGGTGAACGCATGTGCGGGGGAGTTGTGGCTGGTGGATATCAGGTATTCACGAGTCGTGTTTCAGGGCCCGGAGATTGATGCAGGGTTGCCCGAAGAAGCCCTTACTCGCTTGCGATATCGCGTAGCGCATCGCGGATAAGCTCACGGTCTTTTTGCGGCAGATCAACTTCAAAAGCGCCGTTTTTTCTCTGGATGAGGGACACCACATCGTGAAGCAGACGAATCTCCTGCTCACAATTGCGGCAGGATTGACACATCAGCAAATGCAGGCGCAGGCGAAACCATTCGGTCAGGCCGAGCCTGCGTTCGCAAGCGTCCGAAGCGAGGCTGCTTGCCCGTTTGCATGATTTGTTACCGGTCATATCGCTTTGTCATCCCCGAACCATGTTTTTTCCAGACACTTCCGCAAGGCGAGTCTCGCCCGGTACATAATGACGTGCAAGTTGGTCGGCGTAATACCGCATGCCTTACATATGCCTCCCGTATCCTCGCCGCTTAATTCACGCAGGGAGAATACATGCCGATGCTGGTCAGGGAGCTTGGTGATGCAAGTGCTCAGAACCTGTAGAAACTCCTGGTTGCTGCTCAGATGTTCCGGATCACCCGCCCACCCCTGGACAGGATGCCGCCACCGGCCATTGCTATCAAAAAAGTCTGATGTCGGATCCGTCTCAAGGTGGTTGGCAAGGTTCCGGTCACGGATCTGCTTGCGCACATAATCGGTAATCTTGTGTTTAAGAATGCCGACCAGCCATGTGCGGACGGATGAGTCGCCACGAAAATTCTTTTGGGCTTTCCATGCGGCAATCAATGTTTCCTGAACCATGTCGCGTGCGGTTTCTTCGTTGCTCAGGCGGAAAAGTGCGTAACGATACAGATAATCGCCATATTGCGTAAGCCATTTTTCGGCATTTCCTGTCCCGGTTTGACCACTGGACTTTCCATGGTTCGCTGGTCCCTTTCCGCTCATGCCGTTATCATGGCATGAGCGGGGACATCATCAACAGAATTTCATCAAATCCCGTTCATGCTGTGGGTGCGCGAGATACGCAAGCTGACAAACAAAGAGGCTCTATTTATTTTAGTCCTTCTACAGCCTTGGCAATTCGATCCACGGCGTCTTCCAGCGTCTCCTGGGAAACGGCATAGGAGAAACGGATATGACCGGGGCTGCCGAAGGCCGTACCGGGCACCAGCGCCACGCCGGTTTCGTCCAGCAGCCATTCGCAGATGGCGACATCATCGGTGAGTTTGATTCCAGTTGGTGTTTGTTTGCCAACCCAGCCGGCAACGGATGGAAAGACGTAAAAAGCGCCGTCCGGTTTGATGCAGCGCATGCCGGGAATGGCATTGATCGCGGCCACCAGCCACTCGCGGCGGGATTCGTACGTCCGCACCATTTCCTCCAAAGCATCGGTCGGGCCGATGAGGGCGGCCAATGCCGCTTTCTGGGAGATGGAGGAAGGGTTGGAGGTGCTCTGCCCCTGAATTTTGGCCATGGCCTTGATCAGATGCCCTGGTCCGGCGCAGAAACCGATGCGCCAGCCGGTCATGCAGTAGGCTTTGGAGACGCCGTTCAGGGTAATGGTGCGGTCTTTCAAATCGGGATTGACCTCGGCAAAGGTAACGAACTGTTTGCCGTCGAAGAGAATCTTTTCATACATATCATCCGTGGCTACGGCAACATCGGGGTGCTGGCGAATGACTTCGCCCAGCGACGCCAGATCTTCAGCGGAATAGGCCATGCCGGTCGGATTGGAGGGTGAATTGAGGATCAATAGCCGTGTTTTCCGGGTAATCGAGGCTTCCAACCGGGCTGCTGAAAGCTTGAAGTTGTTGTTCTCCGTCGTATCCACGATGACCGGCGCACCTTCGGCGAGCAACACCATGTCCGGATAAGATACCCAGTATGGTGCGGGGATCACCACTTCATCCCCTGAGTTAATCATCGCCTGAAGCATATTGTAGATGCATTGCTTGCCGCCGGTGGAGACGAGAATGTTCTCCGTTCCATAATCGAGGTTGTTATCGCGTTGGAATTTATCGACAATGGCCTTGCGCAGTTCAGGGATGCCGGGCACCGCCGTATAGCGGGTAAAGCCTTCATCAATGGCTTTTTTTCCGGCTTCACATGCGGCTTTCGGCGTATCGAAATCAGGTTCACCGACGGATAGCGAAATGATATTGCGCCCGGCGGCGCGCAGTTCGGCGGCTTTGGCGGTGATGGCCAGCGTGGCTGACGGTTTTACTTGCTGGATGCGATTCGATAGTTTGATCATGCAAGCGATACTGCCATGCGTCACAGGTCGTTCAAAGCATTTGTGATTTCTTCATCCGCCTTCGCTACAATGCGCCAACCTTAGCGATTTCTGGAGAGTTTGCTTGACCGATAACATCCGCGAAATTCCCTATAACTATACGTCCTACTCCGACAGGGAGATCGTATTACGGTTCCTCGGGCAGGAAGCATGGGATGATTTAAACGTATTGCGCGAACAGCGCAGAACGGGAAGAAGTGCACGCAAACTGTTTGAAATCCTGGGCGATGTGTGGGTCATATCGCGCAATGCCTTCCTCAAGGACGGGTTGCTGAAGCAGAAAAAACGTTTGCACGCCATACAGGCACGGCATAAGGACCGGCTGGCGCGCATCGAGGCGGCGGCTGACGGCAACGAGCGGGTATTGCGTATTGTCAGCCAGACCCGGGAGATGCTGGATACGCTTGATGGCTGGTTCGTGGCGACGCCGAAGCGGCGAAAACAGGCGACCGGAACCTTCGCCCGGCACACCCATCGCAACAATATCCATTTTGATGCTTACACGCTGACGCATCATGCCACGGATGCCACCGACTGGCGGCAGGAACACCCTTTTTGCGTGATTACCCCGGATGCGCCGGAAGAAATTCCCGGTTTGGTGACGGTGGCGCATGAACTGGGCATGACCGTGATTCCGCGTGGCGGCGGAACCGGGTTGTGTGGCGGTTCCGTACCCCTGCATGCCGATACGGTGATGATCAATGTTGAGAAACTGGATGCCATTGAACCGGTCGAAATACGCGATCTTGGCGAGAAAGGCAGGGTAAGGACCATTACAGCACAGGCAGGCGCGGTCACCGGCAAGGTGATGGAGGCATCCCGCCCGCATGTGTTTGCCACCGATCCGACCAGTCTCTGGGCCTGCACCATCGGTGGCAATGTGGCTTCCAATGCGGGCGGTAAACATGCCGTGATATGGGGCACCTGCGTAGACAATCTTCTGTCCTGGAAAATGGTGACGCCGGACGGCCACTGGCTGGTGGTTACGCGCATCCATCACAATATGGGAAAGATACCGGAGGATGCGGATGTGCAATTCAGCCTGTCGCGCTTTGATTCCGGCGGAAAAACACAACGGGGTGAGTCGGAAATCCTGACAATTCCCGGCGCTGTTTTCCGCCGCAAAGGGCTGGGCAAGGATGTAACGCGCAAGGCGCTGGGGGGATTGCCGGGCGTGCAGAAAGAGGGTGTGGACGGGTTCATTACCGAGGCCACGTTTGTATTGCACCCATCGTTTAAATATACGCAGACGGTATGCTGCGAATTCTTTGGTCAGGAATTAACGGCGGCAACTCGTGCCATCGTCGATATCAAGACACATGTGGACGGACTGGATGGCGCGCACCTGGAGGGGCTGGAGCATTTTGACGAGAAGTACGTCAAGGCGATCGGTTATGCGAGCAAGTCCACGCGAAGGGAACGGCCGCGCGTGGTCCTGCTCATTGATGTATCCGGTAACAACAGGCGGTCGGTAGCGAAGGCCTGTTCGGATATTTGCCGCATCGCTTCCATGGGCGGCGGCGAAGGCTTTACCGCTACTTCGGAATCGGACCGCGGGCATTTCTGGGAAGATCGGGGACGAATGGCGGCCATTGCCAGACATACGCGCGCCTTCAAACTCAATGAGGATGTCGTTATCCCCTTGCCCAGACTGTCCGAATACAATGATTTTATCGAGCATCTGAATATCGAAAATTCAATTGCCAACAAGCTTGAGGGGCTGGATGCGATTGACGATTACATCAAGGCAGTCAGCGAACGGGTCACTGAAGGCGATGCCCTGAACCTGTCCGAACTGGAAGTGGAGGATGACGGTTTTCTCATCGACAAGCTGGCGCAGTGCCGGAAATGTATTGCTGCCACGCACCAATACTGGCAAGCCTGTCTGGACGGGCTGGATACTCCGGCACGTAAGTTAGAACATTATTTGAACGAGGTTACCCACGATCCTCATGAAACGTTGTTTCGTGTGATTCAACGGGGAAATTTGCGTATTTCCTACCGGCGGGAAATAGAGCGCCCGCTGATGGATTTGTTGCGTGGCCATGACGTATTGCGGCAGGGCGTGCGCGAACAACATAAGAAGACGTTGTCCCGCCGTATCGTGATCGCCACGCATATGCACGCCGGCGACGGCAATGTGCATACCAATGTGCCGGTCAACTCCAATGACTATGAGATGATGAAGCGTGCGCATCACGCCGTGGATCAATTTATGGCCAGGGCCGTCGAGCTGGGTGGCGTCATATCCGGTGAGCACGGTATCGGCATCACCAAATTGTCTTACATGCCACCCGAATGGCTGGAGGAAATGGCCGCATACAAGAAAAGGGTGGATCCGGAGGGGATATTTAACCGCGGCAAGCTGCTTCCCGATACCGACCTGACCTTCACCTATACCCCCAGCTTCAATCTGCTGGAGATGGAGTCCGTCATTCTTGAAGCGGCGGACCTGACGGCCTTGTCCGAAGAGATTTCACCCTGCCTGCGCTGCGGCAAGTGCAAGCCGGTGTGCAACACCCATTTTCCGCGCGCTTCCATGTTGTATTCCCCGCGCAACAAAATTCAGGCGGCGGGCGCTATTATCGAAGCTTTTTTATATGAATCACAAACCGGGAGCGGCATCTCGTTCGAGCAGTTTGCGGGGCTCAGGGATGTGGCCAATCATTGCACTATTTGCCATAAGTGCGAACCGCCATGTCCGGTGGATATTGATTTCGGTATCGTGACCGAACGTATGCGGGCGCTCCTGAAAGACAAAGGGCAGGCCAGCTTCAATCCGGTTTCCCATTTATCACTGATGTTCCTGGTCGCAAAAAATCCCGATGTGGTGAAGTTGATGCGCGGGATCGTGATCCGTGCGGGGTATGCAGGCCACCGGCTGTTGCACCGGGCGGTAAAGGCCGCAGGATTCATCACGAAGACGCCAGCGGCAAAGCGCAATCTTTCACGGATTCCGGCGCAGGTTATCAGTTTCGTCGAACGGCCCCTGCCCGAGGTACCGTCTGCGACTACGCGTTCCATGCTCGGTATTGACGGGCGCAACAACAATGAGATTCCGGTGCTGCGCGATCCGGCCAGGGCCAATGGGCGCGCCGTGTTCTATTTTCCCGGTTGCGGCTCGGAACGCCTGTTTTCTCAGGTGGGTCTGGCAACCCAGGCAATGTTGTTCGATCTGGGCCTCAATGTGGTGCTTCCACCTTCCTATTTGTGCTGTGGCTATCCTTCCATCGCCAGCGGCGATCCTAAAAAGGGCGATCAGATTACTTATGACAACCGCGTGCTGTTCCACCGCATCAGGACGGCGCTTTCCTATCTGGATTTTGAAGCAGTGATTGTTTCCTGTGGCACCTGTTTTGACCAACTGGCGAAGTATCAACTGGAGCAAATGTTTCCGGATGCGCCGCTGATGGATATTCATGAATATCTGATGACGCAGGGTGTTAGCATATCCGGAGTCAACGGGGTACGGTATATGTATCATGAACCTTGCCACACGCCACTGAAACGGCATGGCTCGGAGGCGGTGATTCATTCGCTGCTGGGCGCTCCTTCAGTCCGGTCGGCTGAGTGTTGCGGGGAAGCGGGAACACTGGCTGTGGCCAGGCCCGTCATCGCCGGCAAGATTCGCGCCCGTAAGGAAGAAGAAATGGCCAGGGCCAAAGCAAAGCTTGCGAGCGATGCACCAGCTAAAATCCTGACTTCCTGCCCGTCCTGCCTGCAAGGACTATCCCGGCTGGAAGATGCAACGGATGTCAAAGCGGATTACATCGTCATTGAACTTATTCGTCACCTGAAGGGTGAGGACTGGCAGCGGCGCTTTATTGAAAGAGTTAAGCGGGGCGGCATTGAGCGCGTGTTGATGTAGCATGATGAATCGGGCTATTCATCAAATATTGATGGCGGCTGTATTGTCATTGGCCGCCTGCGCTACCGTGCCGCCGCATAATCTCAACAACGGTTGCGCCATCTTCCGTGAAAAATCCGGCTGGTACGACGATGCTAAAGAGTCCTTTGATAAATGGGGTGTTCCGGTGCATGTCCAGTTGGCCATTATCTGGCAGGAGTCGCGTTTCCGGTCTCAGGCCAAAGCGCCCAAGGATACGCTACTTGGCTTTATCCCCTGGGGGCGCAAGTCTTCGGCTTACGGTTATGCGCAGGTGAAGGATTCCACCTGGGACTGGTATATTAAAAAGTCGGGAAACGGGGGTGCGGATCGGGATGATTTCGAGGACGTAACCGACTTTATCGGCTGGTACGGAAACATGTCCTATAAAACACTCGGCATCTCCAAATGGGATGCCTACAACCAGTATCTGGCCTACCATGAAGGCCATGGTGGCTTTGCCCGCAAGACCTATCTGAAAAAGCGATGGTTAATCGGCGTGGCGCGCAAGGTGAAACGGCGGGCGGAACGGTACCGGGCGCAGATTGCCGCATGCAAGGACGAGCTGGAATCAAGCTGGTGGCCGTTTTGATGGTGAAGATACG
>CAYOUW010000100.1:0-6861 GCA_964407235.1 uncultured Zetaproteobacteria bacterium
TTTGGCTCCCCTTTTGGCTCCCCTTTTGGCTCCCCTTTTGGCTCCCCTTTTGGCTCCCCTTTTGGCAAAACCGCCGCGGCGAACAACTGCCTGCACAACCCATCAGTCTCCTCCACCGATAAAACATGGCCATCCCGCCGGGTCAGAAAAAATACATCCACGGCCTTCTCGCCAAAGGTGCTGATATTGGCGCCACGCACATTGAAACCCGCATCCGCCACTTCACCCGCAAGCAGGCTCAGCAAACCCGGACGGTCAGCCGCCGTTACCTCAATGGCCGTTTGGCGGCTGGACGCCAGTGGCAAGGCATGCGCCCGAACGGACACCTGCTGCATCAATACGGAGGGTTTTGGCTTGTGCGTCCTCACGGCAAGATGTCCGCCCGCCGCCTGTTCAATACGCTGCTTCAACCTTGATAGATCACGTTGCTCAGATAACGGTTTTCCATCACTTCCCTGAAGGTGAAACACATCCAGCACCATCCCTTTCTTTAAGACATAAGCCTGTGCCGCCAGAATATTGATATGCCCGGAAGCCATTGCAGCCGCAATATCCGCAAACAGACCTTGACGATCCGATGCCAACACAAGAATCAGGCTTTCACCCCGATCGTGATCCACCAGCGCATCAATGCCGACATCAGCTTGCGCACCGGCCATGATACGCCCTGCCCGGAGCAGGAGTTTGGGAGACAACCCCAAAACAGCCCGCCATGGCAAGGTATCCAGCACCCCGGCCAAGGCCTCCCGCTCGCTGGTTTCCACCTTTTTCAAGGCGCTATCAACACGAATCCGGGCGCGTTCCCGCGTGCCGACGCTCGCATCTTCCTCACCCATCAGATAACGCTCCGCGGCCAGAAACAGATCCCGCAGCAACGCTCCCTTCCAACCATTCCACACATTTGGACCCACCGCGGCAATATCGGCCACTGTCAGCAACAACAAATAACGAAGCCGTTCTATATCGCCGATTTTACGGGAAAATCGTTTGATCACCGCCGGGTCGGATAAATCCGACCGCTGTGACGTCATCGCCATAAACAAGTGATTGCGCACCAGCCATGCGACAAGGTTGGCTGCATCCTGACTCAAGCCCAGACGCTGACAAATACTGGCGGCGCATGCTTCGCCCAGCTCGGAATGATCGCCGGACAAACCCTTGGCAATATCATGAAATAAAAGAGCCAGATATAACAGCTCCGGCCGCCCAATCTTTTTGAATACATTCACCGCCAGTGCCAAACGTTCACCCCGCAGACCATGAACCATATTGCGCGCCTCGCCAATGGCCCGGATGGTATGTTCATCCACCGTATAAGCATGATAATTGTCAAATTGCCCCAGACCCACCGTATGACGAAACTGAGGGATAAAGCGCCCCAGAACACCCGTATCATTCATTTGCTTGAGGGAAACGCTCACATTACGCTGATCGCTTAATATCCGAAGAAAAATACGGCACGCCTCGGAACTCGTGCGAAAAATATCATCAATCAGCAGCACATGTTCCCGTACCTGACGCAAGGCCTGGCTGGACAGCAGCCGATCTCCCTCCTGCGCGACACAAAAGATGCGCAGCAAACGGAACGGATCTTCATCAAACACATGTTCGTTGCACACCCCAATCCATTTGCCTTCAAGGGTTAACCCGTCACCAATATCCCTGCGGCGCGTCAGCCACCGGGGGTGCAACTCTTCCTGAAAATGCATGGTTAGCAGACCGGAAACACGGGCAATACGCCCCGCATGACGGAAATAGTCCTTCATGAACGCTTCCACTGCATATCTTCCGGGTTCGTTTTGATACCCCATACGCTCCGCCAGCGCCATTTGCTGTTCAAAGCCGAGCCTGTCCGATGCCCGCCCCACTTGCAGATGCAAGCCGGTACGGCACCGCCAGAGAAAATCCTGGGCCTGCATCAAATGACGATATTCCGTTTCGGAAATCATTCCGTCCCGGACCAGATCGGCAATTTCCTTACTTTTGTGCCAGACCTTGGCCAGCCAGAATACCGCCTGAACATCACGCAAACCGCCTTTGCCCTCCTTGATATCCGGCTCCATCAAGAAAGCGGTCCCGCCCATTTTCACATGCCGGCGCTCCATTTCCTCCAGCTTGGCCTCGACAAAGGCCTTGCGTTTGCGCGAAAAGAACGCGTCCAGCTTCTTCCGTAGCACTGTATAAGCAAGCCCTTCACCCCGCAGCAACCGCGATTCCAGTCCCGCCGTGGCCGTATTCCAGTCCTCACGCACATACGCCATGGTGTCATCCACGGTGCGCACCGCATGGCCCAGCTTTACATTCATGTCCCAAACGGCATAAACAAAGCGCTCGATGGCTGCCTTGACCGACGGGTTGGCATCCTTCTCCAGAAGGAACCACACATCCCAATCCGATTGCGGACACAGCTCCCCGCGCCCGTAACCCCCTACAGCCAACAGATCGACGCCGCCCGCACTCGTCCCCGCAACATCCCGCCATATTTCAATAATCAACCTGTCCACGCCAGCGCACATCCGGCGCACCATGGCATCGCCATGTTCTCCCGCATCAAACATGCCGCCCAGTTCCGCATACAGGGCTTTCAACCGTGAAACATACGCGCCGGCATCCGCTTTCACCGGTTTCCGTGAGGCATCAATCATCATGTTTCCTTTCCCGGCACCTGGCCGCCAGTTCATCCAGCAAATTCAATGCCTCCACGGGCCGCATCGTTTCCACATCAAGCGAGGACAACCGTTCGGACAATTCCTGCGGGAATCGATCCCGTTCTTCCTGGTCCCTGCGCTCAGCCTCGGCAAACAACCCCAGTTGCGGCTTACCGGATTCCGCGGCCATCTCCGCATCATGCTCCAGCCGGCACAGGTGTTCCCGCGCACGTTTCACCACGGCGGGCGGCAATCCGGCCAGTTTGGCCACGGCAATACCATAGGAACGATCGGCGGCATTCTCCTCCACCCGGTGCAGAAAAATAACTTCACCATGATGCTCACGCGCCATCAGCGAGGCGTTAAAGGCCCGCGAACACTCATCCGGCAGGGATGTCAATTCATGATAATGCGTGGCAAACAATGTCATTACATCATCGCTGTTCATAAGTTGTTCGGCCACCGCCCAGGCGATCGCCAAACCATCCCATGTACTGGTTCCGCGCCCTATTTCGTCAATAATCACCAGGGACCGCGGCGTAAGCTGGTTAAGAATATGCGCCGTTTCCATCATCTCCACCATAAAGGTGGAACGCCCGGCCGCCAGTTCATCGCCTGCGCCAATGCGGGTAAAGATGCGGCGAGTCAGCGGAATCCGCGCGGAATCCGCTGGCACGAAACAACCGGTGTGCGCCAGCCATACCACCCATGCCACCTGCCGCATATACGTGGATTTTCCGCCCATATTCGGCCCCGTCAACAGCATGAAACGGCGGCGCATGGCATGCATATGCGTATCGTTCGGCACAAAGCTCCCCGTATCCAGGCACTGCTCTACCTGCGGGTGCCGTCCGCCGGAAATCCTGAGACTTCGCCCGTCATGGATTTCCGGACGCACATAACGGTATTCAACTGCAAGTTTGGCAAAACAGGCCAACACATCCAGTCTCGCCACGGCGGCCGCGGCGGCCTGAATATCATGCGCACGGCCAGCCACGCCCTGTCTCAGCCCATCAATCAGCGACCATTCCCTTGTCAGCGCTGTTTCCCTGGCTTGCAGGACTTCTTCTTCATGCTGATGCAACTCATCCGTAATAAAGCGTTCGGCGTTCACCAGCGTCTGTTTGCGCACATAATGCACCGGCGCTTTCTCCGCCATGCTTTTCGGCATCTCGATAAAGTAGCCAAATACCTTATTATACTTGACACGCAACCTGGTAATGCCGGTCACATGGCGTTCACGCGCCTCGAATTCACTCAGCCACGCATCCGCTCCCCTTGCCAGATCGCGCAAGCGGTCCAACTCCACATCAAACCCCGATTGAATCACGCCGCCATCCCGAACATGCGCAGGCGGCGGATCCATCACCGCCGCATCCAGCGTGTCCGCCAGTGGTTCAAGTCCCGTCAGGGCAGCACGGATGCCCGCAAACAATCCCGAGCGCTCGCCCAGCATCTCCGACAAAGAGGGGAGCGCAAGCAGCGACCCGGCCAACCCCCGGTAATCACGGGGCGATGCACGATCCAGCACCACCCGCGTCAACGTTCGTTCCATATCCCGGATGCCCGCAAGCTGTTTTCGGACTTCATCCAGCGTCTCACGATCATCCAGCAGGCTTTGCACGGCATCCTGACGTGCGCCAATCGCGGCAATATCGTTGAGAGGCCGATCCAGCCAGTCACGCAGCAGACGCGCGCCCATCGGCGTACACGTCACATCCAGTACTTCGATCATGCCGCCATGCGCATCGCCCGACAGACTTTCATGCAGCTCCAGATTGCGGCGGGAACGCACATCAATCCCCATGCGCGCATCCATCTCGTGAAATACCGGTAACTGGAGGTGTTCCACGCTCCGTTTCTGCGTCTGTTCCAGATAAACCAGCACCGCACCCACAGCCGCCGCGGCCAGCGGATGTGCGGCCAGGTTGAGCGAAGCGGGCTCATCCACGCCGTAATTTTTTTTGATGCGTTCAGCAGCCACTTCCGCCGAGAAACTCCAGTCGCCGGGATGATGCACGGCCATGGACGATATCATGTCCTCGATACCGTCGGTTGCGGACGATAACAGCAGTTCCGAAGGCCCCAGCACGTTCAACTGCTCTTCTAACGCCCCCCGGCCCTCGCCCTCAACCAGATAAAACGCGCCGCAGGATAAATCAATCGCAGCCATGGCCCATGATCCCGTATCCCCGGACAAAGCCGTCAGCGGTGCGGTGCGGCTTTCATTCAAGAGTTCCGATTCGGTAATGGTTCCGGGCGTGACCACACGAACCACTTCACGCCGCACCGGTCCCTTACGGGCATCCGGCGGCTCCATCTGGTCGCAAATCGCAACACGCAGGCCTGCCGCCACCAGACGCGACAGGTATTGCTCCGCCTGATGCCAGGGCACGCCCGCCATGGGAATATCCGCACCATTGGCTTTACCGCGCTTCGTCAGGGCAATATCGAGAACCCTGGAAGCCTCCACGGCATCCTCAAAAAACATCTCGTAGAAATCGCCCATGCGATAAAACAGCAGACAATCCGCATATTCAGACTTGATACGAAGATATTGCCGCATCATGGGAGTATGGCCGGAAAGATCAGGAATTTTGGACATGTGCGAAAAGTAGCAGCTTCCGGAGCAATGGATAACCCGTTCGGCTTGGGGAGCATACGGGAAGAGGGGAGGGGGAGGAAGGAACCCGTATGCGCCGATCCCCAAGCCGTGGGGAAATCAGGAAAACCGGGGAACGTCTACGCAGGGCATATCGGTTCCCGTTGCCTGTCTGTCTTGTCTATCGGCAATCCTTCGTAAAACTTTAGAGCCTCTTTAACCAGCGCAAAAAAACCGTCCATAACCTTTTTAGGACTCCTTACTTCCTTTACAAACAAGTCAACGCAAAGATCGCGCCACGGGCGCAAAAGATTTCCGATGCCACTCGCACGGTCCATAATCCTTGAGCGCTTCAAGATGAACTTTCGTGCCGTATCCCTTGTGTGCGGCAAAACCGTAAACCGGAAAAACATGGCCCAAACGCCGCATAAAACGATCACGCACCACCTTGGCCACAATCGATGCGGCAGCAATCTCCTGTACTGAATTATCACCACCAATAACAGCCTCGACAGGATATGCCATGTCCGGAGTGCGATTGCCATCCACCAAAACACTGGACGGTTTCACAGTCAGCCCGTCAACCGCCCGGCGCATCGCCAGCATCGTGGCATGCAGGATATTAAGGGAATCGATCTCCTCAACCGTCGCATGGCCAATCGAATACGCAACCGCATGTTTGCGGATATGGTGATAAAACCGGATACGTTTCTTCTCGGAGATCTTTTTGGAATCGCGATATTGCCCCCACATCGGGTCATCGGGCGAAAGAATCACCGCCGCCGTCACCACCGGACCAGCCAGCGGCCCGCGCCCTACCTCATCGACCCCGGCCAATCGTGCCGCATGGGGCGATGCATTCACCGATGAAGTTCCGGTTCCTTCCATCATCATTGCCGCACCTCCGGATCAAGCCGCTGAATATGCGCCAGCGAACGGTGAAAATGCCCCCAGTCCCACTGCTTGCCCGGATCCCATTTACGTTCCGGGGCGATATCGGCATGGCCGACGATGCGTTCGGCGCCAATGCCGGGGTGAGCTTCCATCAGCACCCGGCACAGGCGCGCGGTTTCCCTGTACTGGTTATTGTCAAAGGGTTTCTGTTCATCGCCAATGATTTCGATTCCTATGGAAAAATCATTGCAATTGTCGTGCCCCTCCCATTCAGATTCACCCGCATGCCAGGCGCGCCGCGATACTGGTACAAACTGTGTTATCATGCCATTCCTGTCTACGACAAAATGCGCCGAGACGCATACTCCGTCAAGTTCAGCAAAGGACGCATGCGCGGAAACATCCAGTTGGCCGGTAAACAAGGCCTCCACATCATCCATGGCAAACTGCCCTGGCGGCAAACTGATGGCATGTAACACGATAAGGTCGATACTTATGCCGTCCGGGCGCATATTCCGGTAAGGGGATTCAAGTTGCCGCATGACTGAATAATGCGTTTCTTTTACCCATGTACGCAAGTTATCGCGATGCCTGGCCAATGAACGTGCTCCGGATTTGGCTTGCGGAGTTGGCATTGGCTATCCGTAACCCGTAACCGGGTCATAACCGGGTCAGATACCGTCTTTGTTGTCAAGCGTTTTTCGCTTGGAAATGAGG